>JALTMC010000677.1 GCA_027005175.1 Myxococcales bacterium | reverse complement strand
TTCCGGTCCAGACTTTGCTTGGGCTTTCGTGGCGGACTGCATTTTGGTTGGAAGTACCGTCTCATCACTCATAAAGGCCGGATCGACGTCGTTAAGTGAGGAGGCTGTCAACACCACCGTCTTCTCCGACGGCTCAGCTGTATCCAACAAAGGGTTGGTTGGAGGAGACTGGTAGTTGTTTTGGGTTGGTGGAGACATCGTCGCGAGATGGTGGGGCGTTTGTCGTGGCTGTCGTTGCTCTGAGGCAGGGACACCCCAATGGTTGACCTCTGGTTGAGGGGCACTTTGATCAACGCTAGAAAATCCTTGCAGAGTGTGATTGAGCCCTTTTTGAGGTGTGAGAGGGAATGACGCTTCGATGTTGGCTGGCTGGCTAGCTGACATGGTGTGGTTACCCGTGTAACTGGCAGGAGCGACATTGCCATGTGAGTCTGAAACCATGGTTCCTGAGAGGGGATCGTCATCCAGATCTCCGAGATCTCCCAGATCATCAATCGAGGCGAAGTTGACTGTCGCTGCATCGATTTCTTCTTGCGATTGTTGAAACTCCGACAGCAAGGAGGCTGCGTGGATTTGCGTGGTATCATTCTTGACGTCGGAACCGTCAAATAACTCTGTCAAAAACGAACTGGTGTGTCGTTGATTGATAGGAGTACCCAAAGAATGCAGCAAGGATTCCAGGACATCTTGCATCTCGTAGGCGTGGCCAAATCGGTCATTCTTGTCTTGGGCTAGAGCTTTTTGAACACAGGCTACCAGCTCAGGGGGGCAATCGGAGCGCAGATCTACAATGGTGGGAAGGGGTTCATTGAACGCCTCATAAAAGATCTCCAACAGGCTGCTCCCCCGAAATCGGGGTTCGAGTGTGAGCATCTCATACAACACCAGACCGAGTGAGTAGATGTCTGAGCGGTGATCCAGATCTTCCGATGACAACTGCTCCGGTGACATGTATTGCAACTTGCCCACAATGACCCCTGTTCGGGTCCGGGAGGTCTTTGTCTTGGCTTTTACGATACCAAAGTCGATAATTTTGAGTGTGCCAGTGTTGGACACAAGGAGGTTTTGAGGTGAGATGTCGCGATGCACCAGCTCTAGGCTGTTGCCGTACTCGTCTTTCATATCGTGGATAAAACCGAGGCCCTGACAGGCATCGGCCAACAGCCGACAAACAACCGGGATGGGAACGACCTCACCGCATTGGGAGGCGCGTTCAATGATCTGGGAGAAGGCATAACCCTCAATATATTCCATGACCTGAAAGAGGGTGTTTTCTTGCTCTCCAAACTCGTAAAACTTGACGACGTGTGGATGGTTAATCCGAGCGACAATCTGAGCCTCATCAAAAAAGCGCTGTTGTGCTTCGCGTTGTGCGTTGAGATCGGGGTGGATCATCTTCACCACGACGGTTGACGACACACCGCCACCTTGTTGTTTGGCAAGCCAAACTTCACCCATACCACTACGGGTGATGCGACTCTTCAACACATATCTGCCACCGGCTAGTTGGCTTCCCGGCTGCGGCTGCATTCTTTACCCTCTCTAAGAGTTTATGGGGGCCGATGCCTAATGTACTTTTTGCATCAGCATATGAAGCTTGTCAGCTTTAACAAAACCGACAATTTTTGGTTTCCTCAACACATGACCTTCCGGATCCACAAAGCGAACCCAAGGTAAACCACGAATACCATATTTTTTACGTAAACGCTCGTCTTCTTTGTTCCTCTCATTGTATTCGTACTTCACCATGATAAAACGGCGGCTGTCTTTGGCTACCTTAAGTGTGTTGAAACTTTTCTTTTCAAGAAGCTTGCAAGAGGAACACCACTCTGCCCAAAAGTCGATAATTAGGGGACGATGGAGTTTTTTTGCACAGGCTACCCCCTCCTTCTCCGACTTAAACCAGTAGGGCTTATCCGCAGGGTAGTTGGCCGGTGGGAGACATGGATCGCGAGGAGCGACTTCTTTGTTTTTGGCGACAGTGGTTGTCATTTGTACGACCGTTTTTCCTGTGAGCTTCGACAAAGGTGGGACCAAGAATCCTTTCCAGAGCAAGCTACCAATAATCAAGTACAGTCCCACAACCAAGGAGATCAGACCAAAGGTTTGTTTGGTATGGTCCCACCAGGAACTGTCTTTGGAGTGAGCACGCAAGGCTCCTGAAGCAAAGCCGAGGTAGATAAAGAGTATACTCAACCCAATTGTAAAGTATTGCATATTTTTAGGGACGAGCCTGTGTGCGAGAAGGTAACCATAGTAAAGGCTGGCAGCCAACAAGATCACACCGAAGACCTTCTTCACTTCTGTCATCCACTTACCGCTCCGTGGCAGAGCTTGAACAACACCTCCACCAAGGACCAGGAATGGGACTCCCACGCCCAAGGTAAAGACGGTGGGCATCAAGATACCCCACGTGATATCTCCGGTTTGTGCGATAAATGCCAGAAGACCCACAATGACGGGACCTGAGCAGGGAGTCGCGAGCAGTGCTCCGATCATTCCCAGCACGATGATACCCAGAAACCCTTTGCCTTGAAACATCGACATCTTGGTTTGCCAGGAGGAGGGGAGGGCGAGGTCAAAGGCTCCGAACATACTGATGGCCATTAAACCAAAAAGTACAACAAGGAATCCCAGGAAGAAGGGACTGTTGAAGATCGAGCCCAGAACAAGAGGCTGACGCCCAATGAAGGCAACCACGACACCCAAGATCGCATAGGGAATGGCCATCCCAATGACATACAAAAAGGCCATGGTGAAGCTGTGCCAGCGACTCTGCCCTTCGCTTGTACTTGTCGCCCCAATCACGGCGATGGTGATAGGGATCATCGGGTACACACAGGGAGTTAAACTGACGAGAAAACCCGCAAAAAAGATAAGTAGAAAGGCCAATAGAGGGCCTCGGCTCCAATAGTTTTTTATGAAGTCGTTGGCGTATTCTTTCTGAACATCATCACCTTGGCTGTCAGCTTTGGCTACTTTGCTCTTTTTGACAGCCGCAGTGGCTTTGCGTTTGGCAGGTGCGCGAGCCTGAGCTCGTTTGGCAGGTGCGCGAGCCTGGGCTCGTTTGGCTACTTCTTTTTGGGTTGAGGTGGCTTTGCGTTTGGCAGGTGCGCGAGCCTGGGCTCGTTTGGTGCTCTTTTTTACGGCTGTCCTTGGCATTAAGCGCACTGCCGCTTTACCCATTCCGGGAGTGGCAGTGGTTATCGGTCGGGCCGCTGGTTTTGCCTTGCTGTCTACCTTAGGAGTTGTTCGCGCTTGGATGGTTGGTTTTGTTG
>JALTMC010000676.1 GCA_027005175.1 Myxococcales bacterium | reverse complement strand
GATTTTTGCTGATCATGTTATTGACCGCGTTACCACCCGCGCCGCCGACCCCGAAAACGGTGATCCGTGGTTTCAGGTCATTTTTTTCCGGTAACCGAATACTGTTCAAATCCATGTTTTTTTCGCCTATTTGCATCGCCTCGTCTCGTTGCGACTTCCTTCAATGGCAGAAGCAGACCTCAGTGTCATCTCTTGTCAGCCGTAGAAGGAGCGGATACTCTTCGTTCCTTCTGGCTGGTCAACACTCCAACCTTCTCAACCAAAAAAACTCAACAACACTCCAACCTTCTCAACCAAAAAAACTCAATTCACCGCCGCCGCGACTCGATTTGATTTTTACAATCCACACAAAACGGGCTCTCAGGTCGAGCGAGGAGGCGTTCAAACGAGATGGCTTCTTCACAACTTCGACAGTATCCATACTCATCCTGCCCGAAGTTCTGAAGCGCAACCTTAAGTTGACCGAGACGGACTTCCTGCCCACGACGTTGAGCCTGAGCCATCTTTTGTTGTTGAATCGCGTCGATTCGAGAAATTCGACCAATCGGCAGATCGAGATCAACCGGCTTGGAATCGGCCCGGTTGTCCGACAGTTGAGCCTCCAATTCAGCCTTAACACTCAACAGCCTCTCATGCAGAGCTTCCATCTGCTCTGCCGTAAAATCTTCCATACCGACTCCATCCACTGGCACCACAGAAAAACACACACCTTCCACCACATCACAGAACGCTTCGATGAAGGATACAAAGGACTGGCACCACAAAAGCACACACACCCGAGGTTGTATGATAGAACGCTTCGATGAAGGATACAAGAAGGAAAACAATCTGTGGTATAAGAGGGAGGTCACAGTGCACTCCGGGCGTATCACAACATCCGGGCATATCGTAACATCCGAGAGTATCACAAGGAGGAAGTCGGTTTGGAACGCAAGCCTATCAGTGACTTTGAAGGAAGCCGCATTACCCAAATGTTGATGCAGAAGCACGCTTCCTATTTATCAGAAGACGAGTGGTTTGAGATCAGCGGATATCGTGCCAAGCGTGAAGTGTCTATCTCGATTACCTTACGAAACAAGGATGACAGCCTTCATTACCCCGTTGAGTGTCGCATGGATCTGGATAGCAACCCTGTGGCAGGGCCTGTTGCCGCACAGGATGTACTGCTCGACTTTCAGGACTACTATTTCTCTCGCTACTTTGAAGAAGATCGAGACCTATATCTACCTATCGACTGGGCCAACATGCAGTTTGAAAGATACACACTGCAGGCTCGTGGGCAGATCCTCAATGCAAAGGTAGAAGACCTGGCCGACCTGCTCATGGCAGGAAAGATCACACCCGAAGAAGCCCAACGTCTGGCCCGCTCGAAAGATTAAATTTGGTATTTTTTTTGAAGTTCTTCGACCAGTCCTGTCCCCTTCCTCTCGGCAGGAGCCATGTTTTCTATCATGGTGCCCCGCAACGAATGCATTTCAATGGCCTACTCTATTTAATCTTTGCAATCAAATGATCGAGTACTTCGTCGCTATAGACGAACGGTCCAACAAAGAGTGCGGACATATTCACATGCTGTATGGAGTCAGATCTATCCTTCGTTTCAACACACTCGTAAAACCGAAAATTATCCCTATATCGGACGGTCCATAGGACTCGTTGCAAGGTGTAGCAAAGCCCACCTTGAGACAAAGCAGGGTCGAAGCCGACCCACTTGTTTGAATATCCTGGTGTGATAGGACCACGTCGAGATACTCAAACAAACCAGACGACACAGATACCAGGATGAGTAAGCCCCGGAGCACTGATCGGTTTGACTCCCGTTGGTCTCGCAAACAGGTCAGTGTTTTAGCAGAATGTTCGTCAATCATACGGATTCAACTCAACAGAGTACAAAGGAGAGCTTGTGAAAGGTTATAGAAGCCTTGGAATGATATGTCTCGGCCTTGGATTTCTTTTTGGCTGGGGCCAAATCGATAGGGCTGTTGGTCGCGATGTACAACCGGGGGATCAGATAAAACTCGATAGACCGGGCTCTCAATCCATCACACTCCAGATCAAACGCACTGGAGAATACCAGATAGAAACTCTGGGAGAGTCAAACACCTACTGTACACTACGAGACCGCACTAAAGGCTTCATCGCTTCCGATAACGACAGCGGAGTGGCCCGAAATTGTCGTATTCTAATTCGATTATCGACAGGACAATACCAGCTTCATATTCGAAAAGGCAGGCGACCTGTCACCGTAAGAGTGGAAGCTTTCAAAAACGCCGGACAGCCCTACCCGCTTCGCCTGGGGGTTCCCATTCAAGATGAGCTAGTAGCCAAACAAGTTCGGTCCTTTCGCCTCAAAGTTCAACGTCGGCGATGGCTCGACCTCAGAGCCTGGGGTGTTACTGTTCATCACTGCCACCTCACGGATGCCAAAGGCTGGCCTGTGAAGATCAAGAGTTCCCATCGAACACACAGAATGACAAAGCGGGGACGTTGGCGTTCTTGTTGGTTGCGTGGACTCGTAGAACCCGGAACCTATTCTTTTCAAGTGGTGGGTCAACGCTCTCTCCCTGCTCCCAAAAGTAACTCTGTCACACAAGGCCGCCTGTTGGTGATGGTTGGCGATCGCCCACTTCGCCCCTTTCGCTGGAATCGAGTTCGTCTCAAATATACCACCTCCCGCAGTTTCTGGTTTACCATTCCCAAAAAGTGGGGACATCCTAAAACAGGCAAGGTTAAATTGTTACTCCAGACAACAACGACAACCATAAAGGTGCCCTACTGGTCTGTTCGACTCAGCCAGCAAGACTGGTTAAATACATATGACCGAAGGAGATCTTGGTGTTATCGCAACAAGAAGCACCCAAAGAGTCGTCGCTGTGACTCCGTGCTTTATGTTCAAGCAGGCAAGCGCTACAAAGTCACGATACGGGGTCGTCTCAACCAGCGACTTTGGCTGCGTTATGTTGTGGTATTTCCTCAAGACCATGTGCCTCTCAACCGTCGTATCCGAGTGCTGGAACAACCAGGACAATGGACAGAGCTTGGCTTTGCGATCACCAAGCCAGGAGCGTATTGGATCGAAGCCTGGCCTCAAACGCAAAGCTGTCAGCTACAGCGAGAGCTACGACCCAATGTATGGCGCACCGTCACCGTGAAAAGCATGGCCTTACCCAAAAGACAGAAAAAGCGCAGTTCGGCACCCGCTTGGCACGATGTACGCTCCAAACGTTGGAGAACACGCCTCGGTGCAGGGGGGATCTTGCAATGGCTTGCGCTTACAA
>JALTMC010000675.1 GCA_027005175.1 Myxococcales bacterium | reverse complement strand
ATCCATCTGTAGGGGGAGAACGTCAATTTTTGAGTGTGACGTGTTCGTAGAGGTTTCGCTTTCTTATGACCAACCCTCCAACGTTTTGCTTTACTTCCTTGCTCTACCCCACTACAAATCAAGTCTGTCTGTTTCAGGTCATTGTCTTGCATCACCTGTCAAGCTATGTTACATGACCCCCGGCTCAAATCGTGTCTCTTTCGTGTCTTTTTTGTATGTAATGTGAGAGTAGTATGAGTGAAATGGAAGCGCAAGAATACCCAAGCACTTTGGTGATTATACCCACCTACAATGAGTTGGAGAACCTTCCAAATTTGGTGAAGGCCATTCATGACATCGTACCTCATGTCCATATCTTGGTTGTGGATGATGGATCCCCGGATGGAACGGGCGAACTGGCCGACCAGATGGCAGCTGAAGATGAGCGTATCCAGGTGCTCCATCGGACTGGAAAGCTGGGATTGGGTTCGGCTTATATTGCCGGCTTTAAATTGGCCCTAGAGCAGGGGTATGAACTCATTCAGCAAATGGACTGTGATTTCTCTCACCGGCCCGAGGCACTGCCTCGATTCTTTGACGCGATCAAAGATGCAGATCTGGTTTTGGGCTCTCGCTGGGTCAATGGTGGTGGCACTAAGAACTGGCCCTTGTCTCGTCAAATCATTAGTCGTGGTGGTAGCTTTTATGCACGCACCATCTTGGGCGTAGGTTTGCGTGATCTCACAGGGGGCTTCAAGTGCTTCCGTCGCAAAGTTCTCGAAGCCCTGGATCTCGATGCGATTCAAGCAGCTGGTTACTCCTTCCAAATCGAAATGACCTGGCGCTCCCTGCAAAAAGGCTTTCAAGTCTTGGAGATCCCCATCTTGTTTGTGGAGCGTGAGGTCGGTGTCTCAAAGATGAACAAAGGCATCGTCCTCGAAGCGATTGGAATGGTCTGGAAAATTCGCTTCTCCAAAGCTCCCTAACCCACATCCTTTTGGAATACTCTGCTCAGAACTCCCTAACTTACACCCTTTAGGAATACTCCCACGTGGTTCGAACCGCCGGTCCACCTTGTGTAACTGATTGAAATCATTCGTACTCTATTTTAAGTTTGGCCCAAAATTGCGAAACTCCACCAAGAGCTTGCTGGCTAACTCATTGAAATGTTTACTCCACAGGGCGGTTCGAACCGCGTGGGTACTCTACTCAGAACTCCCCAACTTACACCCTTTTGGAATACTCTGCTCAGGCATTGCTCGCTCTCGGAACCAACAACAGGAGTCATGTAGGATAGGAGGTCGGCTTTCGCGGGTGGTGGGGATCGTCACAGGGTCTCGGAACCAACAACAGGAGTCATGTGGGATCGGAGGTCTAGTTTCGCGGGTGGGAAGTCTCATCGTCGGGGGCTGTCTAGGCAGGCCGTCATCGAGATGTAGGATCGGAGGTCTTCCCTACGAGTGGGAAGTCGGGGTGTAGATCGGCGAGCCAGTCGGGGATAGGGATGGTTTCGCTTTCCAACTCCAACGCAAACAATTGCACGGCTTCAGGTAAGTACTCAGAGCGTCGCAATGAGTCCATCAGACCCGGTTGCTGGGGAACAAGGTGCAAGCGCCAATAGGTTTGCATGAGTTGCGTTAACTCTTGCCAATGGTACGATGACAATCGCAACTGTTTGAGGGCAGAGGTTATTTCTTGTTGAACGGCCCGGTGCCAAAGTTGCCGGGTACCTTGCCCAGGGCGATAATTCTTGATGACATAAGACCAGCCCAATGGCAGGCACATCGAGCCGATAAGGACAAGGTCGGACAATCCGTGACCCGCCTTGATGTGGGCGTCACTACAGGCCATTCGTTTCCAGAACGCCTTGGTCTGTCCCCATTCGTTTGTAACGTATGGGCCAAAGCGAGCCTCTGGAGGGTGGGGAAGTGTTGCTCTCTGGTTCAACCAGTGAGAGAGGCCTGGAAGCCAACCGTGCAACAGTTTGGAGGACTGCATCAAAGCAAACGAGTCCGCGCTGTGTCCACCCCGGAGTTCTTTCAAGAACTCTTCCAAGACTCTGGGGGTGGAGCACAGTTTGATATCGCTGGCGTGGAGGCGAATGGCTTCCCAAGTCTTGGGTTCTATATGAAACTGGTTGCGCACAGCGTGACGAATGGCTCGAATCATCCGTACAGGATCTTCTCGAAACCGCTGTCGAGGTGGGCCAATGGTGCGGATCGTCTTTTCTTTGAGATCGGCCAAACCACCGACATAATCGATGATCTGGCGTGTTGCGCTGTCGTAGAATAAACCGTTGATGGTGATGTCGCGTCGCCATGCATCCTCTTGGGGGCTTCCAAAGCGATTGTCCTCTCGTTGGGGACTGTGCCGCCCTGAGTTTGAGGAGGAGAGGGCGCGAAAGGTGCTGACCTCGAAGATCGTTCCATCTCGAAAGTAAATATGAACGATTCGAAACCTTCGCCCAATAATGCGGCAGTTGTAGAACAGCTTGCTCAGATCGTTGGGCGAGGCATCTGTCGTCAGGTCGAAGTCTTTGGGAGTCTGATTCAAGAGCAAATCGCGAATGCTTCCCCCAACAAGGTAAGCCATATAGCCCCCCCATCGCAGACGATTCATGATCCATACTGCTTCTGGAGCCATTCTCTCCTCGACAAGGGAGTGTTCATCTGACTTCAGAATGACAGGAGCGGCTTGAACAGGTTTTCGTGCGTGCTGGCTCATAGAGTTTGGTCAAAGTCGGTTGTACAACCGCCATAGTTTGAACAGTGATAAATGGAACAGTGGTAATGATTCAATGCTGGGTTTGTGGGGCTTCTCGCTTTTGGCGGACGAACCCTTTTGTGGGTATACTACCTGATCTTGTGTCTCTTCTCAATGTTTAAGGGTGGCCTTCTGCAAAATCGACATTATCATTGGGTTGTGAGACTGTCGGATTCAAGTTGTTTTTTGTGGTCTGTTTCTCCATCCTTACGAAAGGTGTTGTCATGTCACTTAAGGAAAAACAACACTTCGAATATTTTTTTAATGAGTTTCAAGCTCTTGTCTTGCAATCCAAAGTCAAAGGTCTTGTTGGAGAAGCGGAGTATTGGTTGGTGTGGGGGTATGAGCAAAGCTTTCCACAGGACCAAACACTGGCCTTTCTGCCTCCCTCTTCTGGTATACAGAAGGATCTGGCTCAGCTTGCTTATCAACTCGCTGTTGACTCCTTCATCACAGAACAAACGAACCGCTCTCAGCGACTGTTCCATTTGGGGATGGGGTACTTCTTTGGCTTGCATCATAGCCGTCAAATTACAAAGGAG
>JALTMC010000674.1 GCA_027005175.1 Myxococcales bacterium | reverse complement strand
CTTTTGGGAAAGAGGAGAATTCCATGAAGAAGTGTCCATACTGTGTAGAGGAAATACAAGACGAAGCTAAAATTTGTAGATTTTGTCACAGCAATTTAGATCCAGATGTTGAAAAAAAAAGGAAGAGAAACAGATTTAAGAACTTTCTTGCTTTGATCATTATATTCATTGGTATTCCTCTCTTTTTGGCATCTTTTCATATTGTATATGATGTTCCCGCCGTTATTGCAAAACAGCAGATTACTTTTGCAAATACATTTGTAACTGTAAGTGAAACAGTGGAAAGGTATAATAATGCGAACTTGTTTCAGCGTTGGAAAATGCAAAGGTCATATTTATTTCAAGAAATGAAGGCGAGAAAATACATCAAAATGAAAAAGTAATTGAACTCTCCGCCTACCACTTTTTTATTGACTTTTGTTGACGGAGTGGATCGGGTCGCGAGGACGGTTGCCCGCCGCAGCAGAACATTAATGGATGATCTAGGACGAGAACACTGGCTGGTTTGAGGGACCGAGTAAAAGCAGTCCGTCGCGAGTCTGACAAGGCATGACGCCGAGGCATATTCGCTATTCCAAGAAGTCATAACGAAGTCAGACGACGCAAATGGCTATTTTACGACCGACGGGCAAACCGGTCGGTGTTCTAGATAAGCTGGGAACCTTGGGGTTCGTTGGGATAGACAGGGAGGTCTTGGGGGAGAAACTCTGCGAGTTCGTCAGCCATGGGGCCGCGGATCTCGATACAAGGAGCACCATCCTGATCACTGACAACTTCGACAAGTGTGCCATCCTCACTCACCCAACGACCAAGGATATTTCCTTTGGTGGCATCCTCATAAGACATCTGCCAAAGGTTGAGCACACGTTTGACCTCAGAAAATTCAAAATCGCGAACCAGATAGAGGACCTGATCAGCAGGAGCCCGATCTTTTTTCGATTCACTGGACTCAACCACTCCCTCCTCGGAAGAGACCTCTTCCGATGCCTCTTCCGATGCCTCTTCCGAGGGTACGGACGGAAAGGCGGTAGCGCTTTGGGTCGAGACGCCATTGTCAGGTGTGGTCGTCGCAGACACAAGCTCCTCTTCGGGCTCTGGGGTCACGGGCTTGGGGGTCACGGGCTCTGGGATGGATGCATCCGGTTCGACGGACTCTGAAGCGACAGGCCCTGAAGTGGATGAATCTCCAAAGGCAACCGAGGGGCCAGAGAGGGAACTTGAACTTGCAGGCCCGAGAGGCGCAGGAGTGACGGTACGCAGAGCGTTCGAGGGTGAGTTCAAAAAGGACTGCCGTTTTTGTTGTCGAACTCGGTCACGACGGCCTTCAAAGAAGGCGATCACAACGCCAAGAAACGCAACACCACCGATGGTGGAGGAGAGAACCCATAGCAGGTGCTGTTGTAGCCCTGCGCCCGCGTCAAAAAAGAACACAGACGATAAGATGACTGCAAGAGCGAGAAACAAGGAGAAGACGAAAAGTCGCATATTGACAACCCACTCATCTTTCTAATTCGATTGGTGGACATTTAAAAAAAGGAACTTGTGTTCCAGAAGATGCTTGTCACGAACAAACTAATTATATATCCTCTCACTCACTTCACTGTCAATGATCTAGCAACATTGGGGCCAGAACCCAACAAATTCCGACATCAAACAAAGGAGAGAGAGGGTGCCCGCACCAAAGAAAGTACGCAAACTTACCCCGATGATGCAGCAATACATGCGGTTTAAGAGCCAATATCCGGATGCCATCATGTTTTTCCGCATGGGTGATTTCTTCGAGATGTTTTTTGAAGACGCTATCCAAGCAGCTGAGATCTTAGGCATTACGCAGACATACCGCAATAAAATGAATGATGAGCCCATTCCGATGGCAGGCATTCCTCATCATGCCTATAAGGGCTATGTCCACCGTCTGACTCAGGAAGGCTGGACTGTTGTGATCTGCGACCAAGTGGAAGAGGCCACACCGGGAAAGCTGGTTGATCGCCAGATCACTCGTATCGTAACCCCTGGGATGGTCCTTGATCCGGACGATCTGGAAGCCGGAGACAACAATTATCTAGCAGCCGCTTTCTTTGACAAGAAAAAAAGTGGTCTGGCTCGACTGGATTTGACCACAGGGGAGTTCAAAGTCACGGAGATCTCTGCTCGGGAGTTACTCTCCGAAACCCAACGTGTTGCTCCACGAGAGATGTTGCTCAGCCAGGATCAAACGGGAACTCCCTTGAGTGAAGAGTATCAATCCCAACTCCCCGACGTCTGCTTTCAGCTTCGAGAAGGTAGAGAGTTCTCTTTAAAAGAGGCGACCGATCGACTTTGCGATCAGTTTGATGTGCACAGTCTCGAAGGATTTGGTCTGGGTGAGATGAAAGCAGGTATCCGGGCTGCTGGAGCGATCTTGGCGTATGTCAAAGAGACGCAAAAGAGTCAAATCCCGCACCTCAATCGCCTGGAACCCTACACCATTCAACAATTCATGGTGCTGGATCAAGTCAGCCGAACCAATCTGGAGCTGCTTGAAACTCTTCATGAGCGGAAACGAAAGGGCTCCTTGTTAGGCTATTTGGACAAGACCCTGACTCCGATGGGTGGACGGAAGCTCAAACAGTGGTTGCTCTATCCCCTCCTGAACCGTGGTCATATTGAGGCTCGACACAACGCAGTTGAGTTGTTTGTACAAAATGGCTCTGTCCGCAGCCAGATTCGTGACGTGCTCAAAGGTATTCGCGATCTGGAGCGACTCAACGGCAAGATCTCCGGCACTCTCGCCACGCCACGCGACCTTTACCTGCTCCGCAGTTCGTTGGAAGCGGTCCCCTCCCTCATCGAAATTCTCGATCAAATGGGTCCGGATGGACAGTTGCTAGCCCCCGTACGAGAGGGGCTATTTCCCATCCCAGCGGTGGTGGAAGACATCCAGGCCAGCTTGATGGACGAACCTCCCAACCATGTCAAAGATGGGGGTTTTATTCGCGAAGGCTTCCATGCTGAACTCGACAGACATCGCGACATCGCAGCCAATGGAAAAGATCATATCCTGGCGATGGAAGCACGGGAACGAGAGTCGACAGGGATTTCATCGCTCAAGATCAAATTCAACCGAGTCTTTGGATACTATATTGAGGTAAGCAGACCCAACTTGCACTTGGTTCCCGAAGATCGATACGTCCGCAAACAGACCATGACAAACCATGAGCGGTACTTTACGGATGAACTCAAGGAGTTTGAAGAAGAGATCCTTGGGGCTGAAGAAAAGATTCTCAAGTTGGAGCAAGAGCTGTTCATT
>JALTMC010000673.1 GCA_027005175.1 Myxococcales bacterium | reverse complement strand
AAGTGATCTCTTCCAAACCCTTTGCCACCCAACTTGATCTATCACTCGCCTACACCCCTGGTGTGGCTGTCCCCTGCCTCGAAATTGCCGACAATCCCGATGCGGTTTTTGACTACACAGTCAAAGGCAATCTCGTCGCGGTGATCACGGATGGTACTGCTGTTCTCGGCCTTGGAAATATTGGGCCGATGGCTGGAAAGCCTGTGATGGAAGGAAAAGGCATCTTATTCAAGCGATTTGCAGACATCGATGTCTTTGATCTAGAATTGGGAACACGAGACCCTGAATTGATTATACAAACTGTAAAATTGTTGGAGCCTACCTTTGGTGGGATCAATCTCGAAGACATCAAAGCACCCGAATGTTTTATGATCGAAGAGCGGCTTGTTGCTGAGATGAATATCCCTGTCTTTCACGACGACCAACACGGCACCGCGATTATTACAGGTGCCGCTTTTCTCAATGGATTGGAACTGGTTCAAAAGGATATCGCTTCGGTCAAGATCGTCTTCTCCGGTGCTGGGGCGGCAGCTATCGCTTGCGCCAAGCTTTTTGTGGAGCTTGGTGCTCGCAAAGAGAACCTGATCATGTGTGACAGCCGTGGGGTGATCTTTCAAGGTCGCACCGATCGAATGAACCCTTACAAGGCGCAGTTCGCTGCTGACACTTCGTTGCGTACTCTCGCAGAGGCGATGAAGGGGGCTGATGTTTTCATCGGTGTGTCTGTGAAGGATCTGGTCTCTAAAGATATGGTTCGCTCGATGGCTGATCAGCCGATGATCTTTGCTATGGCCAACCCCGATCCAGAGATCTCTCCCGAAGATGTTGCTGAGGTTCGCAGTGATGCGATTATGGCAACAGGCCGATCTGACTATCCCAACCAAGTCAACAATGTCCTCGGCTTTCCTTTTATCTTTCGTGGGGCTCTTGATGTCCGAGCAACTGTTATCAACGAGGCGATGAAAGTCGCAGCCACTCATGCTCTCGCTGATCTGGCCAAAGAGGAAGTGCCCGATGATGTCCTTTTGGCCTATGGTAAGAAAGACCTCAAGTTTGGACCGGAGTATATTATCCCCAAGCCCTTTGATGCCAGGGTCTTGTACAAGGTCGCCCCTGCTGTGGCAAAAGCGGCGATGGAGAGTGGTGTGGCTCAGAAACCAATCACAGACTTTCAGGCATACCACGAACGTCTTGTAAGGATGCTTCATCCCTCTAGAGAGGTTGTGCAGCGATTTATCTCTCAGGCAAGAGCGGGCGACAAGCAGCGGATTGTTTTTCCTGAGGGAGACCATGAGAAGATCTTACGTGCTTGTCGTACCCTGGTGAATGAAGGCATCGCCTTCCCCATCTTGCTTGGAAACCAGGCTGATATTGAGGCCAAGATCGAAGCTCTCGACTTAAAAATCCCTCGTGACGGATACCAAACGATCAATCCTTGGCGGGATAGCAATATCCCCAGCAGTTATTTGGCGGCGTATGCCGACCTTCGCCAACGCAAAGGAGTCACACAGGAGGGGGTTCGTCAACAACTCAAACACCGGATCAACTATGCATTGATGATGGTCAAAATGGGCGATGCTGATGGTGTCGTCTCAGGCATCAGTCGAACCTACTCTGAGACCATCAAACCTGCCCTCCAACTCATCGGTCTGGAAGAGGGGGTGCAAAAAACATGTGGAATGTATATGGTCTTGGACAAACAAGGCAAGGTCCGCTTCTTTGCTGATACCACCGTCACGATCGAACCCTCCGCAGAAGATCTGGCTCACATCGCTGTCTCTACCTCTGACTTGATCGAAAAGCTGGGGATCACACCTCGTGTGGCCATGTTGTCTTTCTCCAACTTTGGCTCCGCTCGCAACAGTGAATCCTTCAAAGTTCAGAAGGCTACAGAGATGGCGAAGCGTATGCGACCCCGCTTGATGATCGACGGAGAGATGCGAGTGGATGTTGCGGTTGATCCAACAAGATACCTTGGGGATTTCCCCTTCTGTACCTTAACGGAAGAAGCCAATGTCTTTATCTTCCCCTCTTTGAATGCAGGAAATATTAGCTACCAACTGATGCAGTATCTCGGTGGGATGGAGGTTGTAGGACCCATCCTGATTGGCCTTGCCGAACCTGTGAATGCCCTTTCACGCAACTGTGATATCAATACAGTGATCAGTATGACGGCTATCACCGCAGTGATGGCAAAACGCATTCACTCCACTTGAATGGAGAGTTTCTTCTGCCTCTTTTGAATAAAATGAAGTCAGCTACGTCTATCAGGTTGGATGTGAATAATCATTTCTGAAAGAATCGTAAGTCGATCCTTCCTGAACGAATCCATTGCACTTTTTTTTCTTTGTTCTTGTCAGTTTATGCTATTGTTGTGTGAGATTCTGAGCCTCACACATTAACGGGCCTCAATCATGAAACAACTCCTATCACTGCTGAGCTTAGTGCTCTTCTTTGGATGGTCTCCACCCACAGACGCTGCCTCTTGTGGGACATCGCGCCGTCCTTCGCTGAAGAGAAACTGCCAATGCTCCTCTCTTGTTCGTCGAGGAACCTTTCTCGGTCGATTCAAGAAAAAATTTCGCTTCCGCTTACGCCGGGAATGCCGCAACATCGCAAAAATTGCGAAACGTCAGTGTCGACGCCGCTACGCCCGCCGTTCGGGTCGTGTGTTGTTTCGATGGCGTCGTGTCCGATCGTATGTTCGGAATGTGATGGGTTACAAAACGGGGTTCTGCAAGATTCGATACTCTTGCATGATTCGGCGGAAGAAAGTTTCTGGACTTCGCCTCCTTCACCGAGTCTTTCGTGTTGCAGGGATGTCGAAGGTCAAGCGCACATCTCCACGTCAGAGCAAAACCATCGGTGCCCTCCTTGGGCGCAAGAACTGTGCAAGGAAGCATGGGCATGTGGTCTCTTTTAAGGTGACAAAGCTTGTCTGTAAAGCCAAACAATGCCAGGTTTCGTGGCAATGTTTCTTTCGCAAAAGACGCCGTGTCTATTGGTGCAAGTAGCTCACTTCGCTTCGTGTTTCTGTTCTTGGTGAACACACTCCTTCTGACTCCCCCCTTTACAGCTTTGCTCTCTTAGTACAAGACTTCCTATCAACTATTCTTCGAACTTCACTTTGCTGTTGATTCAGAAGAGGAGTTCCGCATCTATACTCATAAGGACTTTGTTAGATGAAAGTTGGACGCAATGACCCATGCTCCTGTGGTAGTGGGAAGAAGTATAAGAAATGTTGTATGCGTGAGCATCAAGAAGCAGCCCAAGCTGCAGCAAAGTTGCCTGAGCATTCTGCTCCTCTTACAGATCTAGAGAACTCTCTTGCTTTGCCCGCTCCTGCGGCCCTTTCAGAGGCAGCAGATATAGAAGCAGAGTTATCTGCTGAGAAGTTGAACACGATGGAAGAAGCTGTTGCACAGTTACAAGCCTCTGGCGATCCTGCACAAATGAAAAAGTTGCAAGAACAAATGGCATCTCTCCAAGCCTTGATGAGCTTAGGAGGCAACAAGGACGAACGGTGAAGGGGTTTTCAAACCTTGATTCGCTTGTGAGGCAACAAAGACGAACAGTGAAGGGGTTTTTCTCTGAAACGGATAAACCACAGGTGGGAGGTTGTATCCACAAAGATCCACAAAGCTTGGGGTTTGCTCTGTTGTTGGATCTTTTGGAGCCAAGGTTGGAGCCAAGTTGGAGAGGGAAGAGGGGGAAGGCTATGGGAGAGGGCTGAGCTATGGGAGGGGGAAGGCTATGAACAGGGCTGAGCTATTTCGTCGCAAAAGAAGCAGGATGTTGTCGCCCGATTTGGTTTGGGCAATGAGATCCTTTAGTTGTTTGACAGAGTGAACGGGTTGTCGATTGACCTCCAAAAGCACATCTCTCTCTCGAATCCCGTGTTGGGCAGCCAAAGAGTTTCTTTGAACATTGGTAATCCTCAACCCTCTTTTCCCTGGTAAGTCTAATCTTTTCCGTTCTTTGGCTGAGAGGGGCTCTACCTGAATTCCCAGGCGAGAGAGTGCTGTTTTTTTGTTGTTGTTTTTTGGCTCCACTTTCTCACTTGCGACTTTTGAGTCGTCCCACTTCTGCAGTACAACGGTGACTTTGATGTGTTTCTTTCGTCGCAAGACGTCCAACACGACTCGGTGTCCTGGAGTTTGAAATGCCGCAAACAAGGGTAAGTGGTGATGATTGCGAACCACTCGATTGTTGAATCGCAAGATGACGTCACCTACACGAAGCCCCGCTTTTTCGGCAGCCGAGCCTTTCACGACTTTGCTAATCAGAGCACCTCGGGGGCGATCCAGGCCAAAGGAGTGAGCGAGAGCTGGAGTCATTTTTTGAACAATGACCCCAAGTTGGGCACGTTCGACACGTCCTTTGGTGCGAAGTTGGGGTAATACCTGACGAGCCAGATCGATCGGGATCGCAAAGCCAATTCCCCGCCCTCCAGGCATAATGGCTGTATTGATTCCAACCACTTCACCACGTAAGTTGAACAGGGGACCACCACTGTTGCCCTGATTGATAGCGGCATCTGTTTGGATATAGTTGTCGTAATTGCTGCTGCCAATCACACGACCTTTGGCACTCACAATCCCGGCTGTCACAGTGAGACCTAGCCCTTTTGCGTTACCGATCGCAACAACCGGTTCGCCGACGTAGAGTTTCTCTGAGCGACCGAGAAAAACATAGGGAAGCTTTTCCCGCCTTGGGATGGATAACTTGATCAACGCCAGGTCAAGTAGGGCCGATTTCCCGATCACCTTTACGGGAAACTCCCGTCCGTCTTCCAACTGAGCCACAATCTTTTTCGCGTTCTTGATGACATGATAATTTGTCAGACCAAAGCCTTTTTCATTGATCAAGAAGCCCGAGCCGCTCGAACGAAATGGGATCGCCCGTCGATTGGGGTTCAAGGGAATCCGAAACGGTGAAAGTTCATGGTCAAAAAAGAACTCAAATGGGTTGCGGTATCGACGGTGTCGTTTGCGTCGGATCTTGGGTACTATGATCCCCGACATCATTTGATTGCCAGTGACCGAGATGTTAAAAACAGCGGGTTTGACTTGCTTTACCAAAGGAGAATAATCTACCGCCTTTACCTTTGCGACAAGATGGTTTGTAGGCTTTGTATAGAAGAATGATTTGGGGCCTTTGGCCTGCAAACCCGACCATACAAATAATCCGACCCACACAGCGAGTATCGCAGCTACTAGAGAACGCTTCGATGATTGAAAAGATGGAGTATGTTTGGGTTGATTTCGCATGACAACCTCCCGTCGATTTCTACTCTCAGTGTGCAACTAGGACTCGTTTCTTTCCATAGGCAACAAGAGGCTTCTGTATGGATAGGCGCAAAAAAGGGAGGGCATCATGATTGCTGCCATCACAACAACCATGATGCAGCGCACAATCTCTGTAGCAAGCCTGTTAAGATGCTTTGGAAAGAGAGTTCTCTCTGCTGAACGATATGAGTTACCGAGTTACCGAGTTGCTGACGTACTCGATGTTACTGGATGTTGACCTTTACCGGTTCTCTTAGATTTTTTCCCTCTACTTTGGGGATTTTGAGCGTAAGCAATCCATTCTCAAACTGAGCTTCAATCTTGTTATGGTCCACTTCAAGGGGTAAGGGCAGCTGGCGTTTGAAGGAACCGTAGGCTCGCTCTGTATGAAAACATCCATTTTCTTCGTGCTTGGATTCGACTTGCTTCTCCCCTTTGATCACAAGGACTCCGTCCTGAACCAGTACTTCGACTTCTTTGCCTGTAAGACCTGGTAGTTCTGCGGTTACCACCAAGTTGGCAGTATCATCCACCACATCGATCTTTGGAGAAAAGTAGGCTGGGCTGAAGTTTCCAAACCACTCTTCCCCTCTGTCTAGGCTATGGAAGGGACCGCGAGTTAGTGCTGTTTGCCAGAGTTGGTCAAAAAGCTTGTCCATCTCGCGATAACCCAAAAAATCTCTCATCGGGAGTGTTGTAGAGGGAGTGGAAGAGATCGAAGCAGCCACTGCTTTCTCTTTCTCTTCTGCTTTGTCTCGTTTGAACTTAAACGGATTCCACTTCTTGAGACTTTCAAACATGACACACCTCCTGTTGTTGTTGCTCATGTCTGTTTTTGTTGTCTTTCGAGAGGGCCCTCGTTTCGAGCAGAAATGTAATTCATGTCCAATGGCTGTCAACTCTTTTTTTAGCATTTTTTTTATTCGAATCTGTTGTGCTTTTGTGAAAAGAGTCATCGATGAAAGCTCCTCTCCTCTCACGGAAATTTTCGTTTCGACTTCTGGATATCGCATACTCAAGAGAGCACCACATCTATCCGTGTATGGTGTTGAGGCGTTGCATTTTTGTACATGATTTAAAACGGTAGGACTGATGGCAAAACAGAAAGATCGTTGGGCGATTGTTGGCGGTGGAATTCTTGGCATGATGTTGGCTTACCGCTTTGCCCAACAGGGGAAGAAGGTCGTTCTTTACGAAGGGGCAGAAGAACTCGGTGGCCTGGCCAGTGCTTGGCAACTGGGTGATATTACCTGGGACAAACATTATCATGTCATCTTAATGTCGGATCTCTTCTTGCGTGGTATCCTCGATGAATTGGGCTTGGGGGATGAGTTTGAGTGGGTTGAAACCAAAACGGGGTTTTATACGGACGGTCGCATGTATTCGATGTCGAATACCCTCGAATTTCTCACCTTTCCACCTCTGCGAATGATAGACAAATTGCGTTTGGGAGGGACGATCTTTTTGGCTTCCAAACTTACAGATTGGAAAGCCTTGGAGAAGATCCATGTGGCAAAGTGGTTGCGTCGCCTCTCAGGTCCTCGCACCTTTAAAAAGATCTGGCTGCCTCTGCTTCGTGCAAAACTTGGCGAGAGTTACAAAGAGACATCAGCCGCCTTTATTTGGGCCACCATTCAGCGAATGTATGCCGCACGTCGCAGTGGTTTAAAAAAAGAGATGTTTGGTTATATCAAAGGCGGCTATGCTCGAATCCTTTCGCGGTTTGGAGACGTCTTGGAAGAGATGGGAGTTGAGATCCGCTTGGGTCAGCGAGCAGAGAGTGTCGAACGTGTGGAGGGTGAGATCAAGGTCCGATGTCGTCAGGGGCATGAGGATGCTTTTGAACGTGTTGTGATGACCATGGCCGCACCCACAGCCTCAACGATCTGCAAAGGGTTGTCAGGAGAAGAAATCCGCCGCCTCAACGGCTTGGAGTATCTTGGTATTGTGTGCCCATCGGTGTTGCTGAAGAAACCTCTAACACCTTACTATGTCACTAATATTACCGAAGATTGGGTGCCGTTTACAGCAGTGATTGAGATGTCTGCGCTGGTGAATCGTCACACAGAGTTGAATGGACATACGCTTGTTTACTTGCCCAAGTATGTGACCCATGACGACCCCACGCTTACATGGACAGATGAAAAAATCGAAGAAACCTTTGTGAACGCACTTCTGCGTATGCACCCACATTTGACGAAAGACGATATTCTCAACTTTCAAATTTCACGGGTTAAGAATGTATTTGCCTTGCCTACTCTGCGCTACTCGGAAAAGCTTCCTCCGATGCATATGTCAGTTCCGGGGATTCATATCGTTAACTCCGCTCATATCGTTAACTCAACGCTCAACGTTAATGAGACCATGCTACTTGCAGATCGCGCTGCGAAAGAGATCTTAACGAAACAGAGGGTGTAGCGTCCCAATCCGCACGATATCTTCTGTCGAGGCCGTGTTTTACAAGTTGGAGAAGAGGGTGAGAAGGAGGGCCACTCCAAAGCCTGTGCCCCGTTCTTGGTGGGTGCTTGGGCCAGCGATGTCGATGTGAAGCCAGGGGTTTTGGTACGAGCCAAGATGTTCTCCGATGAACTGTCCTGCGCAAGAGGATTGTGCATTCATTCTGTCTTTTACGGAGTTTTTCATATCAGCGACCGAGCTTTTAAATTCTGTTTTGAAGAACTCTGGGCAGTAGGGGAGAGGGTGAACCAGATCTCCAGAAATACGGCCTGCGTGGCAGGCTTTTTCTTCCCACTCTTGGTCGTTGGACATAATTCCTGCGTGCTTTCTTCCAGTAGACACCAGTTGCGCTCCTGTTAGCGTTGCCATATCTACGAGGATGTCGGGGGATAAATGCTTCACTGCATAAGCCACGCCATCGGCCAGGACAAGTCTACCTTCGGCGTCAGTATTGTTTACTTCAACCGTTTTTCCCGAGTACATGGTGAGGATGTCGTCGGGTCGGAATGCATTGGAGCCGACGGAATTCTCGGCCAAACACAAGATCGCATGCAGACGATCAGGGAAGCCTGTGCGAGCCGCAGCTCCAAAGGCTGCGAGAACAGCAGCAGCTCCAGCCATGTCACTTTTCATCCCTGGCATGCCTGTTTTGGGTTTTATACTCAACCCTCCTGTGTCATAGACAACACCTTTACCCACCCAAACCACGGTTCGAGTTGGAGATTTGGGTTCATATGTCAACACTACAAGTGCTGGTGGGTGGTCTGATGCTCGTCCCACATTCCAAAGCCCACCGAATCCTTGTTCTTTGAGTTCTTGGCCACGAATCACGTTGCATTCAAGTCCCAACTCTTTGGCGAGTGATTCTGCTTCGGCTACGAAAGCGTCCGTATTTAATTCGGAAGTGGGTTGGTCTACGAGGCTGGCCGTTCGACGCACAGCATTGGCTGCCTGTTGTGCCAACTCTCCATCTTCAATCAGCCCTTCTGATGTCAAGAGATGGACATGGACGACACTCGCTTCGTTGGGCTCACTTTTGGAAGAATATAGTGGAAAGGAACGAGCAACAGCACAACTGACAGCAAGAACATCTTCAGTTCTGTCCAGGGCAATCACAAGGTTGACAGCTTCTTCGTTGGGGATGTTGCCTGCAATGAGTGAGGTGATGGCGTGTGGGTGCACTGGACTGTTGTGTCGTGAGCATGTGATAGGCAACGCACCAACCACCAACTTATGGCCGGGTTTGCCCGGTAGCCACATCTGTACAACATCTGTGCTGTCGTTGGGTGACAGCTCCTCCACGATCTGCTCCCACCAGTCTCTCGCTCCCGGAGGAAGGAAGGATTCGATGCTGACTTTCTTGAGTGTCTCAAGGTGACCGAGCACCATCGTTGCGGAGCTGTCTTTCTCGGCAGAAAAAGGTTGAAAAAACTGAACTGTCGTTGTCATTCAAAACTCTCCAATCTCTCTTGTATCACTGTCGTTTCGCAAGCACTTATCGTATGTTCAAGTGATGCCGACCCACGATGCCGAATGCCAGGCAAACTGTCAAATATTCCCTGGCGAACCGTGACGGGCCATCTCTCGATAACTTGAAGTTTCTTCGGGGTGGGCTTGCTTGATTTGTGGTATTTGATCATACTGCTCTTTGTTTTTTATTCTTGGGTTCTTTTGTCTTTTTGATTTCAGGAGGTCGTTCGATTGAAGCGTATTCTATTGATCGCAACCGGTGGGACCATGGGGATGCAGATGGTGGAGGAGGGGAAATTTGACCCTACTTCGTTTGTCGACGAGATCTTTTCTTTTATCCCCAACCTTAGTCATGTTGCAAAGATCGATGTGCTCTGTCCCTTTTCCATGGATAGCACTGATATTGGCATCCCTCAGTGGCAAGAGCTTGCTCAGCTCTTGTACTCCAATATGGATAACTACGATGGCTTTGTGATCATCCATGGCACCGATACCATGAGTTATACAGCCTGTGCGCTGTCTTATATGCTGTCAAACCTGTCCAAGCCTGTTATCCTAACGGGCTCGCAGCGGCCTCTGGCTGCTCTTCGCACAGATGCGAGAACCAACTTAATTAATGCGATCGAATTGGCTATCGGAGCGATCTCTGAAGTCTGTATTTATTTTGCCAACAAGCTTTTTCGGGGTAATCGCACAAAAAAAATCAGCATTGATGAGTTTGATGCTTTCTCTTCCCCCAATTATCCGCCTTTGGCAACCGTGGGGTTGAATATTGAACGTATCGCTCCTCATCGTCGCCCCAATGGTCTCATTCGTCTGGAAGAAAAGTTTGACAATCGAGTTTTGGGCCTGATCGCATCTCCATCACTCAATCCATTGTACTGGCAGACGTTGCTTGAAACTGATGTTCAGGTTGTTGTCCTGAAAGCCTTTGGTGCAGGTAACTTACCCCTAGGCAATCAAAGTTTAATCCCTGTCATCGAGGGCTGTACCCAACAAGGAAAATTGATCATAATTTGCAGTCAATGTATGGAAGGAGCTTGCTCCCTCGACCTTTACGAAGGTGGCCAGCGTGCCCGCGCAGCCGGGGCGATCTCTGCGGGTGATATGACCTTTGAGGCCACCCTGGTTAAAGCGATGTTCTTACTTGGCCTGTTTGATGGAAATGTACAGCGTATACGACACCATTTGTCCATCTCGATCGCGGGGGAGATCTCAAGCCACTCCGGCCCGAACTAGGTTTCAACAATGTAGACCAGGCTTGGGTTGGCAGGCTTGAGTCAGGTCAAGCCTTTTCTTGTGCTTTGTTATGTTGAGTCTTGCACTTTTTAACAAAGAGAATTAGACTCCAAGGCGGTTCATCTGACTTTGTGGACATGGGGTCATGCTCCCCAAAGGTCGTGAAGCGAGGTGAAGCTCGCTTGGCTGCGGTGACACAGGTTGAGAAAGAATGGTGGTGGTGGAGGGATGGAGTCTCGATTTGGTGAGAGAGGGTGTCAGACAGAAGAAGTCCTTCGCCGCGAAGAGAGAGACACCAACCCTAGTAGTACAAGCACAAGAAACCAAGAAAATGGATCATCACTCGCTTCACAGCCACATCCTTTTTTGGGTGGGGGCGTATCCGATTGTCGCTCGTTGGATACCCCTGCATCCTTGGCAGGCTTAGGTTCAGGTTTGGATTCAGGTTTGGATTCAGGTTTGGATTCAGGCTTGGATTCAGGCTTGGATTCAGGCTTGGATTCAGGTTTGGATTCAGGTTTGGATTCAGGTTTGGATTCAGGTTTGGGGTTGGCTCCCTTGCCCTTTACTCGGATCTCGATTGTTGCAATGGCTGTTCGACCTGTGTCGGAGATCGCTATTACACGGAGTTTGTATGTTCCTTCGGCAGCTAAAGTGGCCTTCACTTTGGACTGTTTGTTGATCTGTTCATTGGCACCATTGCCCGTGAGATCCCAGAAATACTCGCGAATGTTCACACCGTTGGTCGTTGTTGCTTGAAGTTCGATTGTAAAAGGTGCTTTCCCCTCTGTCTTTCCACTTGTTGTGCTCAATGTTATCTCAGGAGCTTTGCTCTTCTTCCAACGAGCGATAGCAGCAGGCAAAAAGAGCATCCCAGCCCCCCATACTTGGGGTTGGATAGTCTTGCAACAGTCGGGCTTCACGGCTGTGCTTTGAAACAGAGGTCTGACAAACAAGGAGGGATCTTTCTCTAGCATTAATGCTGTCGCCCCTGCGACAATAGGGGTTGCTTGGCTGGTTCCCTGAAACGCTGCATACTTGCCACCAGTCAGCCGATTGTTGGTTAATTGATCGCAGTAATTTGCACGAGGGTCACGTTGGCAGTGGCGAGTAAGAGCAGAGTAAATAGCATCACCAGAAGCAGTGACATGAACTCCAGGGCGACCATCTTGGGTGGGACCACGGCTACTGAAGACAGATATATTTCCAGGAACTAAAAACTGCTCTAAGAAGAAATTGGGGGTATCAAAGGCATACCGAAGAGCGTAAGAGCCAACACAGAGTGCTCCGGGGGACGTTGCGGGTGAAACCAGCGTAGTTTGCACGGAGTTATCATTGAAGCGTGGAACGTTGTTATCAAATCGGAGACTTTGATCCAGAGTCGGGATAAAGGCATCAAATCGACCATCTCCCGTCCCACTGGTTCGGGTTAAATGAAGGGTCCAAGCTTGATCCGCCTGTGGTGCCTTTTGCAGTTGAATTGTCACACGTGAGACCCGCTTCAGCGATGTTGTTGTATCGTCATTAAGTGCGAGTTCATACTTTGTGCCATCAGCAAGTTGGCCGCTTACCGTTTGTCCTGACACGCCCTTTAATCGTGCTCCATCAGGTGTCTCAAGTTCCATTCCAAACACATCAGACTGGGATGTATACACCGCAAAACCGCGATTCGTACTGGCATCTGTTGTGATTGTAAATTGTAGTGGAAGGGTCTTTCCAATATCGACATTTCCCTTTGCATAGATCGCCTTGCGAGCCTCATTTCCTGCTGAGATGACAATATTCACACCAGGTTGAACAATTCCTGTGATGAGTCGCTCATCCAGCGAACTACCATCAGCAGGACCGTTG
>JALTMC010000672.1 GCA_027005175.1 Myxococcales bacterium | reverse complement strand
CATCCTTAATCAAGTGGTCGCCGTGATGCAAAGCAAACCTTCGATCCGAATTCGGGTCGAAGGGCATACCGACAACCGTGGCGGAAAGTACTATAACCTGCGACTCTCCAAACAACGAGCTGCCTCTGTCATGAGATACCTCACTCGCAAGGGCATCAAAAAGAACCGCCTGGAGTCGCAAGGATTTGGCTTAACCAAACCTCTCGTGCCCAACACCAGCCGCAAAAACCGCGCAAAAAACCGCCGCGTCCAATTCAAAGTCCTCCATTGATATCCTCCCCCCACGTCACAACACTGTCAATCCTACCAGGCCCTCATCTGGAAAGACGCTTCTATTCTTGATCAAAACAATGCTGTCAATCCTACCAGGCTCTCATCTGGAAAGACGCTTCTATTCTTGGTCAAAGGTAGGCATATCCCCCCTCTCTCTTTGAAACTGTAAGCGATAGAGAGAGGGGAGAGGAAGGATAAGATGTAGATACATTGGCGGATAGGGGGAGGGACTTACGGAGGAAATTCAAAAGAACCTAAATCCTGTTACTACACTCAGAACAAGTGACAGTACATACTGTCGAAAGAAGTTGTGGCAGCATTACCTGGCCTTTACCACAAGGGTACATCATCGCATTGGAGACCTCTTGTTTCCCTTCTCCTTCCACTTATCCTTGTCGGATCTATCACAAAAAAGTTTCAATGTTTTTTTTCCTAAATACCTAAAATAAAGGAATCTAGGTTAAACTTTCGATGAGGCGAGCCGCTCAAGAAATCGCTCAGCGAAGAGATAAGCATCACCCGGCCAGCGAGCAGAGACATAGTTACCATCCTCCACAACAAAAGCTGGTTTGTGGTCGGTAGCGGTACCACGTGCTCCAAGGTTGATAGGCCCACGGTGGAAGAGTTTCGTTGCATCACCAACAGCTTCTCTGACTTCTTCCTCAACATAAGCCGGGTAAGTTCGATAATACCGACCAAGTTTCCAAAAGGTCAGATAATAAGCGAGCCGCTCCATATATTTCGGCAAACAAGTTGTACTTCGACCCTGCAAGACAGATTGCTGGGTGTCGGGATGAAGAGTCCGAGCCAACACAAGAACTCCATGACAGATCGCACCCACTGGCCGTTCGAGCACCCAAAAGGCTGCTACTTTTTGCTGCAACGCATCACTGCCCAAATACTGTTTCATCCCTGGCGCATGTCCGCCCGGAAGAATCAAACCATCAAATTCAGAGGGCTCCAAATCAGTCCAAGCCAAGGGATGTTGGTATTCGGGGGACTCTATCATTGCTTGGTACATAGCCTTGGGTTCTGCCTCTGCCCCGAGCTGTCCAAAGAGAACGCCTGTCAACAACAAGGGGTCACAAGTCGGTGCCACCTTACCCGTCTCCGTGACAAAGACCACCTCATGACCCGCTTCTTTTACCATATGCCAAGGAACAGCAACTTCAGTTACATCAAAATCTGTATCTGGAAGTGGGATCCATACTCGACTCATCGGATACACCTCAAACTTTCATGTTGAAAGCCGCAATCAACATGAAAACCCAACCAAGGATCATAAAGACACCACCGATGGGAGTGAGTATCCCCACACGCCACTTCAACAGCGCAAGAATATAAAGAGAACCTGAAAACAAAAGAACTCCCGCTGCGATAGACACAACCGCATATGTGATCCAACGGGAGGGAAACGAGCGAGCCCACAAACCCAAGCCCACCAAAAGAACCGCATGGATCAATTGATACTTTGCCCCAACCTGAAAAGCATGGAGGAGCTTTGGAGTTAACTTTGACTGAAGCGCATGCGCTCCCATCGCTCCCAAACCAACCGCTGTCAATCCATACAAACAACCAAGAATCAAAGCCAATCGAAATATCATCAGAAAAAAACCTTTTATGTTGTGAGCGTGAAAACCTCCGCCAGAATTCGACAGCGAAAGCGAAGCGCGACTGCGTAGGCAGCCCCTACGGGGTGAAGCCGCAGGCTGAATCAAGCAGATCTGGCGGGGGAGGAAGTGCCGATGCAATTCTACAAGACGAAGTCTGGATTGGGCGGGGGTCGTCGATAGGCTAGAACAATTTCCCTTGATTGATCAGGATTTTTTGCTCTTTCGGAACGGCGATTGGGATAATCACTGCTGCTGCTGCAACGGTACCAATGACAGCCCAAAACCACACCTGTTTGTAGACAGGTGGTCCTATTTTTGAGGAACGACTAGGTTTTCCTGTAATTTTGCTGATATCACTGGATGAATCCAGACCACGCACTTCCGAGTTACTCACACGACGTCCCAACAAAGCAATGGCCTTCTTCTTCTTTGCATTGGGAGCATTGGGAGCATTACTCTTCGCTCCGAGAACAGGAGGAGGAGGAGCAACATCAACTTTCTCAGGCCGATTGACGGGATCATCTCCCTTAACGAGCTTGTATTCACGTTTAATATGTGAGCCAGGTCGCAAGGTAAGATTCACAAACACAGTGCGATGGTCGTAGAGGCGAATCTTAAATCGATACCGACCCGGTGAAAAAACACGCTTGAAAGGAGTGCGTCCAATCGTCTTATCCCCACCTTTGCCCAAAAGGATCAAGCGAGCTTTGGGTGGAGTGGTTGTGATCGTAATCGATGACGACCACCTGCGATAAAGCGACTTGTACCGACGAGCCGCATAATTACGGGTCGCTGCCGTTTTGCAACGAGACCGGTATGCTGATTTGTAATAGGAGCGCATCGCAGAGTAGGGCTTTCGCATCCTCTCTTGTGCATTTCCCATATAATTGAGAAACTGTGAACGATGACAGTTAAAGTGGGGATGGCGAGGAAGTGTACGATACGCACGGCGAAACGCTCGAACAGCCGCACTGTATTTTCGCGCTTTCAGCAGACGATTGCCCTTCAAATAATAAGCCGTAGCTCTCTTAACACGCGAATCAGCATGACTTTCCTGCAAAGCCACACCCCACACCATCACACAAGCGATTGTTAGCAAGATGGTCCAACTGGTTTTCCTGAGATGCATCTTTGTCCTCCATTGACATCCAAAGCCCTGGGCCTTTTCCCTGGGTCTCATTTTCCCTGGGTCTCATGAATCATCCAAGGTAAGTCTTCAAGATCAAAACTCTCCGGCCCCTTGAGGACCACGAATCACCTCTTGTTGTTACACAAGGTCTCTCCCAATCACCTCTTGTTGTTACACAAGGTCTCTCCCAATCACCTCTTGTTGTTACACAAGCTCTCTCTCCTAGGGATTTCGCAACTGCCCCTCGCTACAGCGACCTTTGGTACGCCAAACAAGCTTCTTGTCACACGTATCACAGACAAGTGATATGCTCCCACAAAAAGAACGATTGACGTTGGGATCCGGAGACTGACTCACAGCTTTTGTACATGTTGCTGCTGCACTGCTCACTTTCGTCCATTGGACAGCACCTGTGGTCTTTCCATAGCAGACATAATAGTCTTTGTTGGGCAAGCGAATGCACTGACAAGCTTCTTTGCTATTGCATTTCGGTGCCGATTTAAGATCCGCATAAGACTTGCAATCCTTCCCTAGAATGCGACCACAAGCACCACCATCATCAACCTTTCCATTGCAGTCGTTGTCTTTTCCGTCACACACCTCGTGATGGCACAAAGTGCATGTTCCATTTCCCTTGCTTGCCTCCATTGGAATCAGCTTCCCCTGCCAAGCATACAAAGCACTGGTGTTGTTAAGACAACCTGACACCTGCCCCTTCACAATGTTCTTGCAATCGAGATCCAAAACTTTACTGGTGGGTGAATTCATCACGCAAATGACCACATTCACCTCCGATACTCCCGGTGCAACTGTAGCACCAAGCTTATTTTTTCCCACAACGGGTTGCTTGGTGTTGGGATCATAAACGATGTAGGAGCCATCTTGTTTTATGACTGTTGCAAAATAAGGAGAATTTCCTGTTTGACCTTCCCAAAAAACTCCAATGCACCCCGCTCGATCACCCTTGACAAAGATGTTGGGCTCAAATTTCCCAGCATCTTTAAGAGGGATACCATTCAAGGGTTTAAAGACAACATTGGGATTGCATGCCTTCACACCCGTGAAGCGCAAAAGTGAATTGTCAGGAATACCGCCACAAGCTCCAAACAACAAAGGAGTTAACACACCGAACAGGGCCAAACATTTCATCCAGATACGCATAAACAAAACCTATTGTTCCGACAGAAAAACAAAACGAGTGAAACCAAGAAGAGAGATCCCAGTCAAGAAAGATAGTGTGTTTTCGCAAAGAAGGAAAGATTCCTGTGTGAGGATTTATTCGACCTTCTCAAAGAGAAATCCACCCCATTCCACTCCGGGAAAAGCCTGGTAATCGATCCGCATTCCCCCCAGGGCCGAAGCCACAATCGGATCGATAAAAACTTTGAGACCTCCCTGAAGAGAGACATGATCGCCCGACATCTCTTTGCTGTCGAACTGTAGATCATAGCGATAACCATTGGCCACCTGGACCAACAACACACGCAAACCTGTCCCCTTGGGTTGCTGCTCTCTTTTGATGGCCTCTCTCACCTGGGCAATCGCTTGCTTGGTGAGTTCAAGTGGAGGATTTGTGTCAGACAAAAGATTAGCCTCCACATTGCTTTTCTCAGATTTAACTTTGGCTGCCATGGTATCGAACTTCCGTTTCTACTTGTAAGATCATCATCATCAAAGGATACCGAATGTGTTGGATGTGGGCGAACCAAAAGGATTTCCCACCCCAAAGAATGCCCACATTCTAGTCGATTCCCCCCGCTCTGTCAACGCGGCAGCTACCCTCTTCTTACAGTATTTTGCAAATAGAATTAAGATTCGATGAGAGAAAGTTCAAAAACCTGTTTGAAGGATATCCTCAAACACGGTACCATACGTTGCGAGATCAAGCCGGAAGCCAGAGAGAGAGGATGTTTACAAAAACAAATGGATGACCTTTTGCCAGATTCTCCTGTTTCATCTCCAAAACCTCCGTTTGTTATCCCTATCCTCTTGGGAGCCCTCGCTCTAAGCCTGTTCTTCGTTTTGCTCTGGCGCTTCAACACAATACCAGCGATCCAACCCCCACCAGCCCCCACACGATGTTCTCACTGGATCGCCCTGCGCGGCTCCCTCGAATATCCCAAGGTGGTCTGTTGGCGAACCCCACCCTCTCCATCGATAGCAACTCGTTTGCATCGCTGGCGTTTGAAAGTTCAACAAACCAAACCCAAATGTCGCCTACCAGCAAACCTCCCCTTGCCTCCCCACGGACACCAGCTCGTTCTCTCCTTGCCTCAAAAGGGCAACCGATTTTGTCACCATCGCATTCGTATGATGCGCGGAAGCACTCGTCTTGGGCTGGGACTTCCCCTTCAAGTCAACCGGGATACCGCTCGTGATTTGGCTGCCATTCCCGGCTTAAGTCTACACCTGGCAAAACGTATCATCTTATACCGCAAGCAACACGGCCCATTTCAAACTCTTCACGATCTAGTCAAGGTCAAAGGCATCGGTCACAAGACGATGGAAAAAATTAAGCCTCACCTGACATGGAAAAAAAAGCCACAAACTCAACGCCCAACACCTTGACGCCCAACCCATCCCCTCCTATCCTTTTGAGAAGGAAGTGACAATCGACAACAGATCGATCGGCCTGAAAGTATCACCCATCACCCTTGAGAAAAGGGAAAGTATCACCTATCACCCTTGAGAAAAGGACAAATCTTGATGAGAAACTCATTGCTTTTCTCATATCCATTCTCTCCACACAAAGTATCAACCGCCGGTTTTTGGGCTGTACTATGCTTTTGCCTTCCTCTCCTTGGATGTACTACAACCCAACGCAAACAGTCAGCCGTCAAACTCGCACCTCATGCTGCGAGAGCGAATATCCCTCGCAGTCCAAATCCTGTGGTTCGGGTTCTCTCCAAACAAGGACGCAGACTTCGATACAATGTCTACAACAACAGCGGCCACACATTCCGTGGATTGGTTGTGATCTTTGAAGGCGTTGATTGTGATGGTGTTCGCCCCCGCCGCTTATGGGCAAAAAGCCTAGAAAGACCCCTTGAAATCGGCGATATGCGCCCCTTCATACATTACATACCAAGATTCTGTCACCATGTCCGTGTCTCGGCTTTTGATCGCGTCGAATTTAAACGCCGCTACCGCAAACACAAGCCGTTTGTCCGGTACAACTTTATCCCAGATCGACGAAAAGTGGCCTACAAGATCTACAACCGCAGCATCCTTCCATTTCGTGGCATCACTGTGCTTATCCGTGGCAAAGACTGTACTGGCCCAAGAACCAACTATGTCTTGAAACTCAGCTCACGAGCCTGGTTGCGACCCGGCTATCTCCGCAGTTTCGTCCGAACCATGCCCTACCCCTGCCGCACCTTCCGCGTCTTTGCCTTCGACCGGATCGACTTCCAGCGCATCAAACGACGCATGATCAGACTCTACCAACGACGCCGACGCCTCCAAAATCGCTTCAAAAACCCACCCTCTCGACTCAAAAAACCCCCAACATACCAAGAGATATAACTCGACTCAAAAAACCCCCGACATACCAAGAGATCTGACACAACACACAATCGAAGTATGCGACCACACACACTCGAAAACATAGTATGCCATCCATGGTTTGACATCCTCCCCCACCCAATCCGGCTTGGCCTCTACATTGCGTAAGGGGCTTTACGCAACTTTTGGTAAGTTGTATGGCTACAACATACCGTGAGACAGGGCTTTCACCCGGATCGGGGAAGGGAGGTTTAAGCAGGATGGCAAGGAGACATTCCTATCAGACGACTAAAACATCAACCATCGTCCACGATAATATCGAAGTCGCCAGAATCGTTTGAAGTATCGACGTTTGACACGAAGCCGAAAGAAGTATTGTCCAACGAGACCATATTGACGATGACGTTGGATTTTAATTTGGTAAGGCTGATAGGAGCGCATACTTATCGAGCCGTTGCGCAGTCGATTAACCATATTCCAAAAAATTTGAGCCCGTTGTCTTCGATGGACTGCGGGGTGTTGTAGGCTCATCCAAAGGTTGACATCACCATCGCGCAATGCTTGGAAAGCTCGAAGAATGGTACGAATGATCATGGACCTATGTTTCTGGATTGCAGTCCTTCTATTGTTCTGAAGAGTTGGATTGATGCCGCGCTTACGACGTTTCTTGGATAGTGCCAACATCTTAAGCAACAGAGGGATCGGAAAGCCGCGCTTCGCAATCCGTTTCGCTGTACGCAACTGTAGAATGGATGGTGTATGAGAGAACAGATCCCAGATAAGTGCAGGAGACCATCGTGGAGAAGTGCGAGTAGTAATATAGAGCCAAGCCTTTTGTGAGATCCCTCGCCGGGGAAGTTGACGTCGTAACTTCTTGTACAACTTTGCTATTTTCTTGTTGGCAATCGGGGTATTGATACGCTGAAGCAAGCCGTAGGCAAGTCCTCGGTAGCCTCTTTTCCCAACAGCAAGAGCCAGAGAAACCCCTGCTGTTTGGGCCGTTGATGAAAGATTATGGGAGCCAACCACAGAGCCCCATAACCCCCATTGAAGACGCTCCCTCACTTTGGGAGACAACACACGTCGAGCCAATAAACCACCCATGTACAAGGCAAATGCGTTGATCGTTTGAGAACGAAGCATCGAACTGCGCCACATCGTGTTAAACGCCTTCCAAGCTCGGAGAAAGTCTTTCTTAGAAGCATAAGTGTACATTAAGCTTTCATACACATCGGGTTCATAGTTTCGTTTTTTGGCGAGCAAGTTGAGGCGAGATAATGCATCATCGTACTGTTTGAGATGGGTATAGCCCATCGCCTCACTGACAAGAGCACGCAAGTTTGTGGGATCAATACGCAATGCCATACGATAAGCTTGTTGTCCTTCAAAAAACCGCCTAGCACGATACAAGATCATCCCTCGCAAAAGATGACCGACAGGCAGTAGCTTTCCTCCCAGTTGAATCACCTTCTGTGCGTTTTGAAGAGCCTGTTTGTATTTACCTTGTTGGTTGAACACCACAGCTTGGAGCGCAAAGACTCGCCAATCATACGGATTCTTTTGGACCAGCTGCTTGAGCAGGTATTGTGCAGTGCTCCAATCTTTTCGCTCTATCGCAACCTGCGCTAAAAGTGTCATCAAGTTCGGATGGTTAATTTCCTGTCGCAATCCACGATCAGCCCATCGGCGCGAGAGTTTAAGCCACCCATGACGCCTGTCATCGTTGTGTTTTGTTGCACGGCTCAGATAGAGCTGAGCCAACTTCAGATACACGACAGCCATCTTTGGTTTCATCCGAATCACTCGCAAAAAAGCTCGTCGTGCTGGCTCCCATTGTTGGGCGGCCAACCATGTAACGCCCAACTCATACCATTGATCTGGACTATAAGACTTTGCCTTGGGATCGATAAAGTCGGGAAAGTATTGCCAAGCCAGATCAATTGGAATCGCATAGTAATAACCCAGCCCCATACCGGGTCGAGAGAGACGTTTATCAAAGACCCCCACCCATGTATTGATCCCAATCACAGCACCCGTATGAACATCAAACAAAGGACCACCACTGTTTCCACCCGCAACCTTCGCCGAATGCTGGATCTCATTCACACGCTTGTCTGACATCCGAACCAAACGTGAAATCACCCCTATCGTAGTGGTGATGCTTTCATTTCCCATTGTGTTGATGCTCGCCCCTTCGGAAGGAAAACCCATCGCAATGACTTGATCACCCAACATAGCCCGCTTCACGGAACTCAATTGAACCGTTGGATACGTTCCCGCCTTGATAATTTTAAGCAATGCAATATCAACGTGTTGACGTTGAAAACGCACAGAGATACGACCCGTTTTCGAGTCAATCATACGCACACGACCGCGCCGGGCTTGCTTCATATACGCTCCCACAAAGCGTGCTCTGGCAAACTTTCGGCCCGTCGTCGAATCCCAGTTCAGATAGTACACATCGTATGGTTTGCCCGAGCCAGAGTGCATAGCAACATGATGATTCGTGAGAACATAACCATCTGATGTCACCACAAAACCAGAGCCTGTCGATATCGGTTTGAGCTTCCCATTTTTGCGCATCATGCACATAATGCTCACCACCCCAGGCATATTTCTCTGGATCACCTTCTGCGCTGCTACCGCCGTAGTCTGTCGTGCTCCTCGAATCTTTTGTTTCGAAGAGATTAACCTCAAACTACGGAGAAATGGCTTCACCTGTGTCACAAAAGCATCAAACTTCTTAGGAGGTGCCAAGAGACCGATCTGCAAGAAGTAATCTTTCGTTCGTAACAAGTATATCCGCTTCCGTAGAGGATGAGCGTCAAGTCGTGCTTTTCCCACCAAGCCAGCTTGCACTGCCTTGTAACCATGCAATACAATCGACTTTAACCGTCCTTTCTCAGAGACACCCGACTCTTTCATCAAATAATGTTGGATCAAAAATCGTGCGGTCTGTTGGAGAGAGCGGGTCTGTATTCTGCGATCACTCCGCCGAACATATTCGAGTTGAATCCACAGACCATACTTAATCTGTGCTACTTTTAGAGTCTTCTCTGGCGTAAATAGAATACTGACATCGCCACTACTTGGATGGATGTCCTTAACGATATTCCACTTTGTTGGGACTTTGATCTGAAAGAAACCTGAGATATGTCGAAAACGACCATCTTTGGATGGGTACAAACGCACCCCTGAACGCTGCATCACCCGTTTTTCTCGTTCCGTCAAGGGTAAAGCTTGTTTCGGACGCACCCCCCAACGAGTGGTCTTCACCGAGAGCATCGGCTTTTTTATGCGTTTCACCGGACGCAGTACAGGCTGTCGTATCACCGGAAAAGGGATACTCGGCTCTCTCCGTTGAACAGGTGGAGTGACTGGATGAGATGGAACCCGAACAGCTGGTGGAGTAACGGGATGGGATGGAACCCGGACAGCTGGTGGAGTAACGGGATGAGATGGAACCCGGACGACTGGACGAGGAACCGGTCGTGCCGCCGATTTGGCTTTGTTTTTGAGTTGAACCACCAGGCGCAAAAGCTGCAACGACATCCCTTGTTTACGCAACTTCAGTACCGCAGACATGGAAAACTGAGCGGCAACCACACCTCGACGTTGTACTACTTTCCGAAGCCACGATTCGGACTTTTTTTGCCGCAACCAAGTCTTGAGTTCCTGAAATGACACAGGCTTAGAGGCCACAAGCTGAGGTTTGGAGCTGCCAATTCCCATCGCTCGAATAAGCTTCATTGAAGCACCAACTTTACTCAGTTGAAGTACCTGCGCTGGCTTTAGAGCGAACTTCCCAGCCATCTTGCGCTTCTGAATCTCTTTTAATACAGCCGCTTCTTTGTAACCCACTTGCAACAAGACAATGATATCTTGCACTGTCATCTGTTTGGTTTCTGCCTCCACTGTCGGAACAGAAAGAAACCCAATCCCCAACAGTGTGAGCCACAAAAAGAAACCCAATCCATATGGCATCCAACGTCGAGAAGAGATCTTACAGATTTGTGTCATCCCTGACAGCCTCCTTATATTCCAGTTTCACTTCGAGTGAGTTATGGAAAAGAATGACAACATCATAGAAGATCCGATCTCAAATGTCATCCCGCTTCCAAAGACCAACACGCAAAGAGCACAAAGCCAAAGATGGGAAATCAAATGTCATCCCGCTTCCGAAGCCCAACACACAAAGAGCACAAAGCCAAAGAAAGGAAGTCATACGATCGAAAGTGCTTTGACAGGAACAGCCCAACTCAAATACAGTGAAGGTAGACCAGCAAAACAGAGGCCTTTGACAGCGCAGTGGACAAAGAGAGAATACTTAAAAGAGGCCTTTGACAGCGCAGTGGACAAAGAGAGAATACTTAAAAGAGGCCTTTGACAGCGCAGTGGACAGAGAGAGAATGCTTAAAAAAGACAGAATGATCGCGATATCTATGTTTGGGTTTGTTCTCATCTTCGGTGAGTTCGCAGCATGCCTCCCCTTTCAACCCGTTCGAACCAAAGCCAAAGAACAGAAAAGTCCTTGGAGCATGGAGCAGAGTGAAGATCTACGCTGGGTCTTTCCTCCTGTATCCAAGACTCCTCGCATGAAGATGGGGCGGATCGTATCGCCCCCCATACTCGGTAGGAATGCACTCTATATTACAACGTTGGATGGGAAATTACACGCTATAGGCTTCCATGGAAAGCGACTGTGGACTTTTAAAGATCCCTCCAATCCCAATGATTTGATTGTCTCTTCTCCCACAGTCACACCAGAGGGGAATATCTTCTTTGGTACAAAAAACTTATTTCTGTACGGTGTGAGTCCATCTGGCAAAGCCCGGTGGAAAGATCTTGTACGAGGCTCCGTCACAACCACACCCATGACTCTCAATCAAGCAGTGTATGTGCCACTCTCTTCCCGAGGTGTTTTGCAGGTGTTTTCAAACCAAGGAACTCGAAAGTGGAGCTATACCATCGAAGGGGGTGGCGACGAACAACGCCTGATGACACCCATCCCCGCTCCAAATGGGACGATCTATCTGGCCAGTCAGGATGGAAAACTCCATGTCTTGTCGTCCAAGACAAAGCAGCTCTTGTGGAAGAAAAAGTTCTGCGCAAGAATCGCAGCACCACCCATTATCGGAGTCTCCGGACAACTCTTTCTCTCTTGTTGGACACGCCACAAAGCCAATTCTGGTTTGTGGAAAGGAGAACTCCTCAACATCCGACTTCGCGACCGCAAGATCGTTTGGCGCTTTCAAACCAAAGCCCCGATCCTCGCCAGCCCTGTTCTCAGTTCCGATGAAGACACTGTATATATCGGCTCCGATGACACCTACTTTTATGCCGTCAATGCCAAATCAGGAAAGCTCCAGTGGCGTTTTCAAAGCGGGAAATACGAAGAAAACGATGACAAATGGTCAACCAAGCCGGAAAAGAATACATCTGCATTTTTTCAGTCCAGCCCCTGCCTGGACTCCTCTGGAAACATCTATGTCGGCTCTGTGAACCACTTCCTCTACCAACTCAGTGATGAAGGAAAACTACTCTGGCAAAAAAATCTAGGTGGCTGGATCACTCATGCACCTGTTCTTCGCAAAAATCCGGTCAATGGCAAAAGTACCCTCTACATCGCCGCCGGACGCCGACTCTTCGCCTTCAAGCCTCAAGACTAAATCGACACCACGCTCCACAAACCAAATATCTGTGAATCATGTGGGTCATTCTTTTCTCAAGACCAAATCGGCACCACACTCCACAAACCAAATATCTGTGAATCATGTGGGTCATTCTTTTTCTTTTTGACATTGCTT
>JALTMC010000671.1 GCA_027005175.1 Myxococcales bacterium | reverse complement strand
AAAATGGCGGTTCGTGCCGACAGTTGGGAGGCGCTCTGTCTGTGTGTATCTGTCAGAGCGATTCTGTCTGTAAGAACGGTGCTACCTGCAATGACAGCGTCTTTGGTCGGTATCGATTTGGTTTGTGTGCACAAAAGAACAACACAAAGAGTGAGTGCGAAAAAGGCTTTGAGTGTCGTTCGACGGGTGGACACAATTACTGTTTGCCTGGACCAACACAACAATCTGGTGACGAATGCAATAACTCGACAAAGAGTTGTAAGGCTGGTCACCTGTGTGCCCAGACCGAAAGGGGGAATGCTCTCTGTATTCGAGAATGTAGGAGTGACTCAGACTGTCTTCCTGAGGGAGGAGCTTGTACTCGCTCTGGAGGCACCTCTTTTTGTTCTTGCAACCAGACAGCATGCTCTCAAGGTTATACCTGCAAAGCGATCTCCAGTCGGAATAAGATCTGTATTCGAGGGGGCTGTACGTCCAATGCAGGCTGTACTGGCGGTCTGGTATGTCTGGGTGGAAAGTGTCAGTCCAAGACGAAGCCTGAGTGTGCGAAAGATTCAGATTGTCCCCAAGGGCAGCTTTGTCAGCGGGACAAATGTGTGAAGAAACCCGCTTGTGTGAGCGATGGTGATTGTGGTGCTGGCTTGGGATGTGTTCAAGGAAGCTGTGTCCCCAAAAAGCCCACAACTTGTGCAAAAAATGGAGACTGCCAAGCTACTTATATCTGTCGCAACAGCCAATGTGTTCCTCCCGACTCTTGTGACTCAAACAAGGATTGCAAGACAGGTTTTATCTGCGAGTTCAATGTGTGTGTCAAAGATACTTCGCCTGCACCTCCCAAGCCTCCAGTGACAAAGCCTGATGCTGGCTCTACAGATAAAGTTGGTACTGTCGACAAAGGAACCAAAGGCTCTGATCCGTCTCAAACTCCCATCGACAATGCCTGTGGTTGCTCTGCTGAGTCCAGCAAGCTACCCTCACAATCCGTGATCTGGTTGCTGCTTCTGTTCCCCTTCCTCGCCATGCGACGACGCCATAACTAACTTTGCTCTTTCTCACGGCGAACGACGTGAATCATGCGGATTAGAGGATTTGCAGGGTATAGAAGAGGATAAAGGTGATGAGGATAAGAGTGGCAAAGATCAGCGCGGAGGTGAGGGTCTGACCGTATTTTGTGGTACTTTGGTTATGTTCGCGTTTGTGTCGTTTTTTGTGTCGCAAGCGGTGACGGACTTTCGGTACAAAGTCGGCAGGGGCTTGAATCTCTTGTGATTGACCAAGCTGGCTAAGCCAGTTCACAGTTTGTCGCAACAACTTTACTTCGCGGCGACACACTTCGCATTCGCGTAGGTGGGCTTCTAGAGATTGTCTCTCTGCACTTTCCAGATCGCCTTCCAGGTACTGACTCCATAAGTGATCTTGCTTATGGGGGTCGAGATGAGCAGTCATCGGATAAATTGCTCCATGCGTGATTTAAGCATACTACGAGCACGGTGGATTCGCGATTTCACTGTGCCAAGGGCGAGGTTCGTTATATCTGCGATCTCCTCATAACTCAAGTGTTCGAGATCTCGCAGGATAAGGACAATACGAAAGTCATCTTCCAGGGCTGCCAACTCCCGTTGAATAATCTTTTCCAACTCCCGCCCCAAAAGCTGTTGCTCCGGATCAGCAAAAGCCACAGGCTGCGGGCTCTGGATCGCACTTTCTGTTGTTTCATCAATGTCTTGGGCTCGATGAAAATTCCGACGCTGAAGGTATTTTAGGCGATTCTTGCAGAGGTTCACCGCGATTCGATAAATCCATGTGGAAAAGGAACAATCTCCCCGAAACTGGTCGAGCGTACGGTAGATTGTGACAAAGATATCTTGGGCCATATCCTCGGTTTCATCCGGGATATGCATGATGCGGTAGACGAGTGAAAAGACACGGTTTTGATAGCGTTGAACAAGCACCGCAAACGCCTCATCACGGCCTTGTTTACTTTGCTCTATCAGCACCCTATCGCTGCGCGATTGGGGTGCGACGGCTGTGCTGTCGTCCATCGATACCGCCTTCCTACTGTGCAATGCTCTCATCGGTCTCAACGCTAAAGTTTGGGTCATAACTTGCCTCCACAATGATCCCTTTCCATTACCCCTTTGACAGTGGAACCATTTAAAAGTTCCGCTCGGAAGCAGGATGTGAGCAGAACGCAGCCCGGTTCTCTCGGAAGCAGGGCGTGAGTGGAACGCAGCCCGGTTCTCTCGGAAGCAGGGCGTGAGCAGAGCGCAGCCCGGTTCTCTCGGAAGCAGGGCGTGAGTGGAACGCAGCCCGGTTCGCTCGGAAGCAGGATGTGAGCAGAACGCAGCCCGGTCTGAACCTGGGGTTATTTCTGTTTCATGGTGTATTGTACGAGAGTGGTGACACCGAATCCTGTGCCTCCTTTGCTGATGTGGTGGAGATCTTTGTCGGCGAAGGAGGGGCCGGCGATGTCGAGGTGAGTCCAGTGGAGATCTTCGGGGACGAATTCGCGCAGGAACAATCCGGCAGTGATGGCTCCACCATAACGTCCTCCCACGTTGGCGAGGTCGGCAGTGTGGCTTTTGAGGGTGGGGCGCAACTCCTCAATAAGGGGAAGTTGCCAGATCGATTCTCCGGTGGAATGGGATGCTTCAAGTAAGTTGTCTGCCATGGATTGTTGGTTGCTCATGAGGCCTGCGGTCCAGGGGCCAAGCGCGACAAGGCAGGCACCTGTGAGTGTGGCAACATCGATGATCTCGGTGACACCTTGGTTGGCAGCGTAAGCCATTGTATCTGCTAAGACCAGTCGTCCCTCTGCGTCGGTATTTTTGATCTCGACAAATTTACCATTGTATCCCTTAACGATGTCATTTATCCTGTAGGCGGCTGCGCCGGTCATATTTTCGGTGGCACCAATAAAGCAATGAACTTCGATGGTGGGCTTGAGTTGTGCGATCGCTTGAATGGCACCAAACACGGCAGCAGCTCCGGCCATATCAGCATGCATTCCAACCATCCCAGACGTCGGTTTGATGCTCAAACCGCCGGAGTCGAAGGTAACTCCCTTACCCACCAGCGCAAGGACTTTTGCATTTTTACGCTTGCGACGGCCTTTGGGGATGTAGCGCATATGGATCAGGCGTGGCTCTTCGACACTGCCAACGCTCACGGCGAGGAAGAGGTTCATGCCCCACTCTCTGAGTTCGCTAGGTCCGAAGATATCACATTCAAGGCCCACTTTTGCAGCCATCTCTTCCGCGCGGTTGGCGAGTTCGGTAGGGGTGAGTGTGTTGGGGGGCTCATTGACGAGGTCGCGTGCTGTGATAATACTCTCTGCCAAGATACGCACACGATGGAGGGTGGCTTCAAGATCGTTGCGGACGGCGGCACTGGTGCGAGCGGGCAGTAAGAGGGTGAGGTCCTTCAGGGGGGAGTCATGGTTGTCGCCACTTTTGTAGTGATTAAAGTGGTAGCTTGCCAACCAAGCTCCCAGAGCCAAACCTTCTATGGTAGGGCCAAGGTTTTTGGGAGATTGGGCAAAGGCGATGGCTAGCGAAGTCGGCTTCCAGTTCTTAACAGCGCGTATGGACGAAGCTGCGGCTTTGCGAAACTGCGGCATGTCATCATCTTTTTCACCAAGTCCAACCAACAGCAAACGAGGAGCTTCGATCTTGCCCAGGGTGTTGCAACTGAGCTTCTGTCCATCTTTGGCTTCAAACTCCTCTCTTTGGAATTGGTCAGACAAATGACCGTCTAGCCTCTTGTCTAGTCCACGCAGTATTCCTTGCTTGCGTGCGTGATGTGTTAACAGAACCAATACATCTGCTTCCATTCTGTAGGGGGATTGTGTTGAGAGTTGGATCGTTATCATCGTTCTCTGTTCTCCGCATTTAAGTCTCGTGTGGTGACTTGAGAGGTTGCTTCTTCCAAGGAATAGGAGCTGCTCGTTGAACTGCAATCCCACGTACGCTGAATCGGGCGGTGTTCGTGTTGTGGTTCAACAGAAATAACTTCAGGTGTACAAAAAGAATCTTTTCACAGTACTGTTGATAGGGTAAAGTCTTGTCATCGAACTCAACATCGCATATCACACCTGTGTTGTGAATACTTTTATTCTGGAGAATAGCAAAGGACGGTTTGTTGGACTGCAAGTTGACTCTTGAAATTGCTGGAATTCCTCTTGTTGTGTGTGCTGCACAACGAAGGTGGCTAGAACCGATTGGGGAGCGTTTTGGTGCGTTTGTCACATGGGGAGGCAGTGAGCAAGATAACGCGATCTCTGTCTTTTTGACCTATACACCCAACATCGAGCGAGCGGTCTCTTGGAACTTTCAGTACGAGTCCTCTCCTGCGGCGGCCTTCGGTATTTCGACAGATACGACACCCAACAAGGCTGTGGTTGAACGTACAGAAGACGGCTCTGTTCGCGCCTATGCAGGTACATACGATGGGACCTGGGATGGGAGTTTGCGAGCGGATGTGTCGATCTTTGTGGAGCCGGTAGCGTTTCCTTTCGAGGGGTTTTTGCTGGGAGTTTTGCCCGACATCTTGCTCTCCAGAGAGGCTTGTTTCCTCCATGCTTCCGGGTTGGTCAGCGGCTCTCATGCCTATCTGTTTACGGGTCCTTCTGGATCGGGCAAGACTACGGTTGTGGAAAACTCCCCCGAGCACACGGTGTTAAGCGATGAATTGGTCGTGGTGCGGCGTCATGACGATGGCTGCATCTGGGCTTGGGGCACACCCTTCTTTGGCTCGTGGGGAAAACCAGGCACACCTGTGGCTGCTCCTGTAGCCTGGATTCATTTTTTGTCGAAAGCCCAAGAAAATCGTTTGGAGCCTCTCTCTGCTCGTGAGAGCTTTCGCCGATTGTGTGGTGTGATATGTTATAAAAAATCAAATACTGCAGTGACAGAGCGATTGTTGGCGTTGGCGGATCGGATGGTGCCGCTTTGTCGTTTGTTGCACTCTTATCCAGGGCCTGCGATTTGGCCCCTTGTGGAAGGACATAGGGAAGAAGAACATGGGAACAATGTGGAAGCGGAATGCCACCATCAATCAACGCAATTTTGATGGCATGATTATGTTGATCGACTCCAACCATGCGATGGTTCATGAACTGAATGAAGTCAGTTCGAGAATCTGGACTCTTTGTGATGGAAGCCACGACGCTGACCGAATCGCTCAGATGTTAAGTGAGGAGTTTGATGTCTCTTTCCAAGAGGCGCAAGGGGATGTTCATCAGTTTGGACAGAGACTTCTTCAAATGGGTCTGCTCGAATCTTCAGAAGGTTGCTACTGATGAGTGAGGTTGCCACAACACTTGAAATAGGTCTGCTCGAATCTTCAGGAGGTTGTTACTGATGAGTGAGGTTGCCACAACACTTGAAAGGAGTCTGCTCGAATCTTCAGGAGGTTGGTTTTTATGAACGAGGTAGTCACAACATGAGCGGTCTCTCTGTACGCGCTCGCTTGTCACAGCGTGCGTTTGCGCACAATATGCCCCTGACCGCGATGATGGTCTTGACCGAGCGTTGCCATCTGCGTTGCCAACAGTGTTATCTGGTTGAGAATCCTCGTGCAGAGATGTCCACAGAAGACATTCAGGATGCGCTGCGTCAACTTTCAGAGTTGGGTGTTATTTCCGTTTTTTTTACAGGTGGCGAGCCACTGCTTCGGGCTGATATCTACGAGATCATTCGCTACGCTCGTGGAGTTGGCTTGATGGTGACGATCTTTACCACAGGGACCTCTTGCAATCCCGATCGCTCTCGTCGGCTGTTGGAAGCGGGGTTGCAGCGGGCCTCCATCAGTTTGTATGCCGTTGACCCCAAGGTTCACGACGAAGTGACGCAGATACCTGGATCGTTTGTCAAGACGGTGGAGGGGGTCAAGTATTTGCAGGCCGAAGGTATTTCGGTGCAGTTGAAGTTTTTGCAGATGACAACCAACAGTGACCAGCTTGTTCCCACACGTCTTCTGGCAGAAGAGCTGGGGGCTGACTTTGCTGTGGGTGTAGATCTGACGGTGTGTCACGATGGCCGTCGTGATCCGCTTGCATTTCAATTGCACGAAGATGCTATGTTTGAAGTCTTCGACCATCTTGCTCGAACCGATCCAGAAGGTTTGGGGAAGATTCAGCCTGTGGCCCACTCCTCTCAAGGAACTTCATGCTCGGCTGGTAGGACACGACTTGCGATCGGAACCGATGGTACCGTCTATCCTTGTCTTGATCTCCCCCGTGAAATCGGCCACTTACGCACACAGTCGTTGGCTGAGATCTGGGAACATCACGCGGTACAGTCTGTCAGAGAGATCAAGCGTTATAGCTCTCCGATTTGTCAGGCTTGCCCCGATCGTGCTTTTTGCTCCTTTTGCCCAGGAGTTTCTCTGTTGGATACAGGAGATCCCACACAACCCAGTGCCAATACTTGTATGAAAGCTCGTGTTCGGCGTCGGGTGTACGAAGCGAATCACGGTATGGAGTCAAAGGACACTGGAACTTTGTCTGCTCAAAAACAACTTTTGGAGCAGTCGATTCAGTCCTCTGGATGCTCGGGTTGCTCTTCGGGGCAGGCGGAAAAGTCTCTTTCTTATTGGCTGGAACAGCCTCCTCTCTTTGCATCGGATCCTGCGGTTCCACCCCAAAAGACAGATGCAGATTGCTCAGGATAGGTGGGTGAGGATATTGCAAATTCGCAAATATAACGTTAATGTGCTGTGTTAATGTGTTACTTTTTGTGATAGAACACGAATACAAGGAAAGAACTCTGGTTTTTCGCATAGAGTCGATCACTTCTCGTTGCGTGAGAATTTTTGTAGACAAACGGAGGATAGTCACCGCATGAAAGGTGTTAAACGAGTATCAAGGCAGTCTTTTTGGGTATGGGGTGCGATGTGTGTGGTCCTGCCTATGATGTTTTTGGTGGGCTGTCCGGGGCCAACGCCGGTGAATGATGAGCCAGGTCTTCCTGACAAAGTGGAAATCACTCTGCCTCAAGACAAGGCGGTGTTTAACATTGAGGCAGATACGGACAAAAATTCACCGGGTGTTCAGATCTCTATAGAGATCAAAGTGACAGCAGACAAGACAGGAAAGCTACCAAAGGACTTGAAGGGCCGTATTCTTGTCAACAATAAGGTGGCTAAGGAGGTTCTTGTTACTGCGACGACACTCAAGTTCGATGGTGTCACGTTGGAGGAGGGAATCAATAGCATCCAGGCTGTGGTGGAGTTTGGTGGAAAGACGCAAAACTCGAATGCGATTCAGGTCACAGCGGATTCTCGATGTTACCAGATTCGATTTGCTCTCCCCAAAGATGCCCAAGTTTTTGGAAACAACGATGACGCAGATCCGCAGAAGAGTGGATTTCAAACGGATGTTGAAGTGCAAGTGGATGCCACAGCACTTGAGGCGATTGAGCTGGAGATCACAGACAAGGGGGGGCAAGCGACAAAGCTGTCGGCCAAGCCCTTTGGTGGAAAAGCGACATTTTCGAAGGTCACTCTTCCGGCAGGTGAAGTTACGTTGACTGCGCGGATTACTGACCCCGCTGGGAACAAATGCTCTGACAAGGTCACAGTTCAGGTTAAGACAACAGCACCAACGGTAACGCTCGTCACCCCAACCGCCAATCAACAGTTTTGCCCCAAAGATGACGCAGACACCAACACCTCTGGTTTTCAGGTCGCTGTCTCTGCCACCACCACCGCTGGTGATGGAAGCACGGCGACTCTCTGGGTCAATGGAAAGCAGGAAGGGCAAGAGGCGGTTGTGGCCGGTGGTAAAGTTGCTTTCACCTTACTGCTTCCCGATCAATTCTCTGTCTCTTCCGAGATCCAGGTGAAGGTGAAAGATAAGTTGGGCAATGAAGGTGCCAGCACACCCTCTAAATTTACTGCCATCCTTCGTGGCTATAACGTCTTTTTTGCCGGTTTGATTGAGGGGCAATCCCTTGATCAAACACGTGATGAAGACAAAACCAAGCCAGGGCTTCAACTCGAGGTGCAAATGCGAACCTCTGCTCCTGATGGTAGCTCTGTTACTTTGACCGTGGAAGGGCAGCCTGCTGTTCCTGTCAAGGTCGCAAATGGTGTGGCAAAGACCACTGTCACATTGAAAGAAGGTAAGAATTGCCTCTCCGTTTCGGCCACAGAGCCAAAGTGCTCCACCCAATCTTCCAACAAGGTCTGTGTGACTGTGAAAGAGTTTGGTGTGCCAACGCTGTCTTGTGTGTTGGAGAAGGGGGATCCGTTTGTGGCGGGTGTGTCCAATATCAACAAATCTCACGACACTGACACGAAGAAGGCGGGGATTCAGAATGGCATCCAATGCAAAACGGATGCAGAGAAAGATCAGAACTTGGAGTTTACGTTTAATGGAAACTCTCAACTTGTAAAGCTGGTGGATGGACCTGCCAAGTTACGTGTTGGAAATGTGACAGGTCTGGACTTCCTGGAGGGCAAGAATTCGATATCTTTGAAGGTGACAAATCTTGCAGGTAAGAGCACCTCTTTGAGCCTCACGGTTTACCTGGATACGACCCCCCCAGCGGCTATCACTGATTTGGGTGGTTCTGTGGTGGATCATCGTAAAGCTTCGATCAAACTGACCTGGACGGCTCCCAAAGATAGTGGAACCAACGGTTCTGGTGTAGCCAAGTACGACATCCGCTGGAGTAGCATTCTCAGCACCATCACCGAGGCAGACTGGGAGAAGCCCGAGGGCAAGCAAAGTATCTCTTCCAAAATTGCTGCGGGCCAACAAGTCACAGCAACGTTGGACAAGATGTCTGTAGGGAAAAGCTATGTCATCGCTGTGCGGGTAAGAGATGCAGCTGGAAATCTCTCCAGTATTTCCAACCTGTTCAAAATATCTGTGGACTTTAAGTCTACATCGAGCAGCGAAAAGGGAACGAGCAAAACATCTTACGGTTTTGGCATTGCAGCCGTTGGTGACCTCGATAAAGACGGACGTCAGGATGTTGTTGTGTGTGCCCCTGCATTCCAGGCTGGAGCCAAATCCCGCGCTGGTGCCGCATTTATCTACTATGGTCGCGACGTATCGTTGGGTAGCTTCTTTGGCACAACACCCGATGTTACAATTACAGGCGACAATGCCTCTGACTCTTTCTGTCAAGGGGTGGAGGCTTTGGGGGATCTGAATGGCGATGGTTTTGCTGACTTTGCTGTACGCTCTTTTGCTGCGGAAGGTCGGAAAGGTCGAGTCTATATCTTCTTCGGTGGCTCTCGTGGAACCTCTCTGAAAAATGGTTCTGCAAGCGCATTGGCTCGGGTATTGATTACAGGCTCGTCCTCAAGAATGCTGTTTGCTGCATCGATCGTCGCTGTCGGTGTGAATGGAGCCCCCGATATCAATGGCGATAAAAAGGCAGACCTCTTGGTCTCCGCTTTGCAGAAAAAGAATGGTTCTTTCCTCGGCTCCGTCTACGTCTTTTATAGTCGTGCCACATACCCTCTTCCTGGAAAAGCCTCGCTCAAACTGGAAATCAAAGATGCTGATCTGGAAATTGCCAATGACACGGAAGCCTCTGTCAGTGGTCGCTCCTTCTTTGGTATCACCATGGCGACTGGGGATATTAACGGTGACAAGAAAGCCGATGTCTTGATCTCCGCCGCCTTCTCCAACACCATCGTCGGTTTGTATGGACCGATTAAAGCGACTTCCGGTAAGGTTTTAAGCTTGAGTAAGTTTAAAACCAAGTTTACGCTCAAAGGTAGCGCAAAGGAGAACAAAACCTTTGGTTCCAGTATGGCTGTGGTGGGTGATGTCAACAAAGATGGAACCAATGACATCGTGATCTCCTCTCGCAGTGTCGATGTTGGTACTGTTCCCAAAGCTGGTCTGTCTCGCTTGTTTTCAGGTAAAACACTGGTCAGTGGAAATACCATCAAAGACACTGCCGCTGTTTTGAGTTGGCAAGGCAAAGCAACCTTCCTGGAAAAGGTCACTGCTGCTGGTGATATTAATCGTGATGGTTTTGCCGACTTTGCCATTGGTGAAGGAGCCGCGACAGATCCCAAAAACACCTCCAACTCACGCGCTGGCGCAGTGTATCTGTTCTTGGGTCGTGCCTTCAACATGATGAAGAGCGGTGACCCCGCCAAAGTGGCAGATGTTGTGTGGTATGGTAGCCAAACCAAAGCTGGCTTGGGCTGGTACGGCCTTGTGGGCGGATTGGACCTGACAGGAGATGGCTTTGTCGATCTACTGATGGCTGAAACCCCCCCGTCCACAGAAAGCATTGGTGGCAAAATTATCCTCAAGTACTAACTTGTGCTTTTTTGTCAGCGCAGACCTTTGAGCTGTGATAAATCTCTATCTGTGAAGTATGATCGATAGCAACGACTCTGAAAAAAAGGAATAAGGTGGATGAAACGCGAGAAAGAGCAAGGATTAAGCACGCCTGCTGTGGAGCAGTCGTTACCCAAAACAAACCCCAAGCGGCCGTATCAGAAGCCAGACATCCAGTCCGAGCCACTCTTTGAGACTGTGGCTTTGGGGGCCGCCAAATTGATCGATGATCTCTTCTGTGATCAACCTACTGCAAGCTAGCCATTTTCGGGTAGGCTTGTGTCTTGAACATGTCTTGTTGAGGTAAAAGTAGCCTTGCTCAGAAGAATGGGGTCCCGCCAGCCTTCTCAGGTGGGTCTCTCGCGAGAACAGCGATGTTACGAGTGATTCCCACCCTCTGTCTTCATCTCTCTCTTCACGATTATATTGTCTGGCCTGATGCACAGGAGTGGTGGTTGTTTCATGTGGTCCACCAGTGGAGTGATGGTGTGTTGCTTCGATGTGATGCACCGACTTCACCGCGTGAGCACTTTCTGCCTGTAACGCAATGGGTGGCACGTGTGGATATGCCCGCTCCCAAAGACGTAGAGGCAGCTACGCTTTCTCCACTGACAGACATCCTACAGACAACAGCACAGTCTTGGCACAATTCGTTCCTGCCTGTTCGGCTTCAAGGTCCCTCGATGGGCTCGATAGTCCCCGATGGTTCAGAGCTTTCTGTTGTTCCTGTAGAGTCCTCCTCCCTTGCCAAAGGACAAATCCTTGTGATGGCAGGTCAGAAGCCGATCTGGGTGGCTCATCGAGTCCAGTCTATCGAACGGGATTCCTGGGGAGTTGTGCATCTCATTACGAAAGGTGATGCTCTTCACCATTGTGATGTTCCCATCACAATGGAGCGCGTGTTTGGGCGAGTGAGCTGTGTCTCCCACCAAGGGCACTCTTGGGATCCAGAGGCGTGGAGCACTCGATGTCTCTCTACTTTGCGAAATCATGGAGCTCTGTGGTCCCGAAGGATCCAACGCAACCTTCCTTTTTCAAAAGAATCGTCTTTTCGGAATTGACAGAATCTGTGGGATGTTTGAAGATGGGGCGAGCTATGCTCGGTGTTGCAATCTTTCGGAACGAAGAGTAGAAGCTCTAAAACTCGGGTGACTCTTGTGGCTCGCTCTCACAACGAACAACCGCATGGAGTCTGCGGACTCATTGGTAAATCCGAGAAATCCTTATCGTTAGAACCAGTAGCCCATGCAACAACAGCATGGAGTCTGCGGACTCATGGGCAAACAGCCCTACCTAAAAACTCGACGATTCGATTCACGACGAACAACAACATGGAGTCTGCGGGCTCAGGAGAAGAAGATTGACGGCCACACCAAGCCAACCTCTTTCACAGTCTTGGACAGATACGATTCGTGCATTAAAAGAGAATATTGCCTCGATCATACGTGGAAAAGAGAGCGTCATTGAGCATGTGTTGACTTCGTTGTTTGCGGGGGGGCACCTCTTGATTGAAGATGTTCCGGGGGTGGGGAAAACCACCTTGGCCCAGGCTGTTGCGATCTCTTTGGGCTGCTCTTTTCGGCGCATCCAGTTTACAGCAGATATGTTGCCTTCCGATCTTATCGGTGTCTCTATCTATAACCAAAAAACAGAGACCTTCGAGTTTCGAAGGGGGCCTTTGTTTTCGCAAGTGATTCTGGCTGATGAGATCAATCGAACCTCGCCCAGAACACAGTCCGCTTTGTTGGAGGCTATGAATGAACAGCAGATTACGGTGGATCGCGAGACACATCCTTTGGACAAGCCCTTTCTTGTGCTCGCCACGCAAAACCCTATCGAGAGTTATGGAACATACCCTTTGCCCGACTCTCAATACGACCGATTCTTAATGCGTATACGCATAGGCTATCCTCCCGCCGATATCGAGCGAGAGATCTTACGCACTCGAACAAGCCAGGAACCTGTCGAGTCTCTGCGTCCTGTGTTGCTGCGAGACCAACTGTTGGAACTACAGAGAAAGGTGGATACAGACCAGTTTGATGATGAGTT
>JALTMC010000670.1 GCA_027005175.1 Myxococcales bacterium | reverse complement strand
TTACAGTGGAGCGCAGGTCTGTTAGATAGACCGCGCCGAAAATCCTAAAGGGACAAGTAAATTGATTGTGACAACAGTCAATTTTTATTTGATTTGGGTATTTCTGGGGTCTGGATTATCTGGAACCCCATAACGTATGGATTGAAAAGGTTTTTGTTATGAGCACGGGAAAAGATCTCCATTTTCTAAGAAACATCGGTATTTCGGCTCACATCGACTCTGGAAAGACGACTCTGACAGAGCGGATCCTCTTTTATACCGGTCGTATCAATAGGATCCACGAGGTCCGAGGTAAGGATGGCGTTGGTGCCAAGATGGATTCGATGGACCTGGAACGTGAAAAAGGTATCACGATTCAGTCAGCCGCTACTTACGCTCAGTGGGGCGACTATGCCATCAATATCATCGACACGCCGGGTCACGTTGACTTCACCATCGAAGTGGAACGAGCTCTTCGTGTCCTCGACGGTGCCATTCTCGTTCTCTGCTCTGTAGCTGGCGTTCAATCCCAGTCGATTACAGTCGATCGTCAAATGCGTCGATACAATGTTCCTTGTATTGCTTTCGTCAACAAGTGTGACCGCTCTGGCGCTGACCCCTTGCGTGTTTGTCAGCAACTCCGAGAAGAGCTTGGTCACAACTCTGTGATGATTCAGCACCCCATCGGCCTGGAAGGCGACCATGCAGGTGTTGTCGATCTTGTGAAGATGGAAGCATTGTTCTTCGATGGTGAGAATGGTGAAGATATTCGCATTGAGGAGATCCCCGCAGACCTCAAAGAGATCTGTGACTCCCAACGTGAGATCCTGATTGAAGCCATGGCTGATCTCAACGATGATATCGCCAATCTCTTCCTTGAAGGGGAAGAGATCCCTGTGGAACTCTTGATGAGTGCCATTCGCGAGTCTTCTATTAAGCGTGAGTTGACTCCTGTTTGTTTGGGCTCTGCCTATAAAAATCGCGGTGTTCAGCCGCTTTTGGATAATGTTTGCTCTTACTTGCCTCATCCCTATGAGTGTGAGTACGAAGCTCTCGACCAAGACAACAACGAAGAGCCAGTTGCTCTGGAGCCTACTCCTGATAAGCCTCTCGTCATGCTTGCTTTCAAACTGGAAGATGGTCGCTATGGTCAGTTGACATACTGTCGTGTCTACCAGGGAAGCTTCAAAAAAGGCGATTTTATTCACAACTGTGTGACGGGTAACAAGCACAAGGTAGGACGTCTGGTGCAGATGCACTCGGATGAAATGGAAGAGATCGAGGTTGGTGAAGCTGGCGACATCATCGCATTGTTTGGCATCGATTGTGCGTCAGGTGATACCTTCACGGATGGCACAATTCGTTACTCTATGACCTCCATGTTTGTTCCGGATGCCGTTGTTCACTTGGCGATTGAGCCTAAGAAACAAGAGAACGCCAGTAACTTCTCCAAGGCACTCAATCGTTTCACCAAAGAGGACCCAACCTTCCGCGTATCCCGCGATGAAGAATCAGGTCAGACTCTGATTGGTGGTATGGGTGAGCTACACCTGGAAGTTTATGTGGAGCGGATCAAACGCGAGTATGGTGTGGAAGTCAACGTTGGCGCACCCCAAGTGGCTTATCGTGAAACTATCTCTCGACGCGCTGACTTTATGTACACTCATAAAAAACAAACGGGTGGCTCCGGTCAGTTCGCGAAAGTTGGCGGTTACTTCGAGCCGACCGATGATGGTGAAGTCTACGAGTTTATCAACAAGATTGTTGGTGGTGTCATTCCCAAAGAATACCAAGGCTCTTGTGATAAAGGCTTTCAACAAGCCATGGAAAAAGGTGGCTTGATTGAGGCTCCTGTTGTAGGTATCCGAGCTTGTATCAATGATGGTGCTTCCCACTCCGTTGACTCTTCGGATATGGCTTTTCAGATCGCATCTCGTGCTGCATTCCGTGAAGCGTATCATCGTGCACAACCAACCATCATGGAGCCCGTGATGAAGGTGGTGGTGGAAACCCCCGAAGAATTCTCTGGTACGGTTTTGGGTTCCTTGAATCGTCGTCGGGGTGTGATTGTTGGTAACATGATGAAGTACGGAACGACCACTGTTGAGGCAGAGGTTCCTCTGTCCGAGATGTTTGGTTACTCCAATGACCTGCGCTCTGGAACACAGGGTAAAGCTGAGTTCTCCATGGAGTTCAAGCGGTATGGTGTGGTTCCCAGAGGGATTCAGGAAGAGCTTATCAAGGCTTATCAGGAAAAGAAAGCTGCCAAAAATAAGTAGATTGGTCGGCAGTTGGAACGAAAAGTGACCTTCCCAAGCAATTGAATGTTGTTAGAACGGAGCATGTTGTGGCTGAGAATATTGACGAACTTTCCATCAATTATGAAGAAGATGACATTCTCATCGTCAAAGAACTTGATAAGGCTGTTCTTTCCAAAGGCGCCTGGACTACGATTGTGTATCGGTTCCAAGAGTGGGATCGTCGCAAAGAAGAGTATAGTGCTGAAAAGTACACCATTCGTCGTTATCGAAAGTTGAATGGCCAGTACCGGCAGCAAAATAAGTTTAATATTTCCAGCAAAAACCAGGCGCAGAAGTTGGTTGATATTTTGCAACTCTGGTTAGCGGAAGGCGAAAGCTGAGAGATGTGGATTGTCCGTTTACATCGCTCACGTGGGAGATCATGTGCTATGCGTTGTAAATGGACATCAAACTCTGTCTCTTCTCTTCATTTTGTCTCTTCTCCTCGGTTCTCCCTCTTCTCTTCCTCCTTCGACCCTATCGTAGCTCGGATCATCCATGTTGTTGGTTGTTCAAAGCAGCGTCTTCATGAATTCCCTGGGTTTGTACGCTACTCCTTTTTTTCTTCTTCACAACGAAGGTTGCTCGATCGGGTGATTCATACTGTCCATGAATTCCCTGGGCCTGTTTCTCCCTTTGGTCTCATCCTTGTCTTTTTTCTTTCATTGTTTGCACCTCTCTTTCGGTCCGTCTTTGCTTGGTTTCAGGCTTCTTCTTCTTTCCCAACTTGTTTCACTCCTCCATCCGATATATCTTTGGTTGCAAGGGAAGCTGCTTGTCATACGACTGCTCATGAATCATGTGGGGTCGAAGTAGCCCCTCGTATCTGTACTTATAAGGATGCCGTTTGATGACTGTGACATTGTATAAATATGGGCCTGCTTGCGGGTTGCCTGACCTGAGTCCATTTTGTATCAAGTTGGAGACATTCTTACGAATGACTCAAATTCCATACGATACTGCCTTGGGCTATCCAGCACAGGCTCCCAAAGGAAAGCTGCCCTATATCGAATACGGTGGGAACATCGTATCCGATTC
>JALTMC010000669.1:325-3319 GCA_027005175.1 Myxococcales bacterium | reverse complement strand
GGTTAAGGCCACCCACGACCCAATCTCCCTGCTCTGCTGTGAACTCTGTTGCAAGCACTAACGAGCGCTGGGAAAATGGCCTTTGTCGGTATGTGAGACGAACTTTGTAATACGGTTCTCTCATATCACCTCGTGTTCCTCGTCCCACCTTCTCCAGTCGCCCTGTTGCAAACAAGCATTTGGAGCGAGAAAGGATTATTGTTTTTTTAAGAAAGACTCCGAAAGTCATGTGGAGTTTAAGTTGTTTTGGAGTGAGTTCCCACTTTGTGATACGGCGCTCTACCTGTAGAAACATCCAGCCAAAACTTGCACATGAGGCGAGTATAATCACGCTCAAATACCAGGGAGTTGTATTCATCGGGGCGGTGGGGTTGTACACTTGGTTCCAGAGGAAAGAGACTGGCCCAACAACCAGGGAAAAGAATAGAAAACAGTATCCGATGAGTATAAAAATATAGAATTCCTTAACGATATCAGGCTTTTTGGGAATAAGAGCGCTGCTCTGCCCAACTTGTTCCAACCGAATATCAAGTTCATTGGAGGGAATTCTCCATTGCCAAGACTCAGCGGACTCCTCAGAATATTGCAAATAAATCTTCCGGTACTCTTCCGGTTCTTTATCTCCCAATATTTTTCGTAACTTTGACAAGAGAAACATAAAAACTTTCCACAGAACCCACGATATGACGGCAAAACCAAGGAGTAAAACCAGGAGAAATAGAATGCCATCCCAAGGTAACGTATCGGTTTTTAGCTTTGTTCCCACCCAAAATGGGCTCATGGCACTCTCCTATTTGTATGTAAATTGGATTGTTCTATCGAATCAACAAATACTTTGCTCATTGCGCCATAGTATGCGAAAGGTCATCAGACCACAACACGGGCCAAACAGTTTTTGAACTTTGACTTGACTTTCACAACGGTTTCCGAGTAGTGTACGCCGCTCGGATGATCGAATAAACATCTTTTTGTATATATAGAGAGGAGTTGAGAACCAATATGGCCGAAGTACGGATTAAAGAAGGCGAGTCGTTTGAACGTGCAATGAAACGGTTTCGTCGTGCTGTCGACAGAGCAGGTATTCGCAAAGAATGTCGTCGTCGCATGTTCTATGTGAAACCTAGCGAGCAACGCCGCATCAAGCGTCGTCAAGCAGAGCGTCGTCGTCGCAAAGCACTCCGCCGTCAACGCCTCCGCGAGATGGGCAAATAAACCCTCTCACTCCCTTCCCTCAAACCTCCCCCTCTTCCTTTCAAAGCCTCACACCACACTCCAAATGTACGAAAGACTTGGCTCGACATTAAAAAAAGTGTCATGTTGTACGATGGGTTGTCGGATGGTACTTGATTCTAATAGAGGCACCATCTATACAATACTAAGACTGACCTGTACCTTTTGCTCTCCTGGGTCTAGCTGGAAAGAGGTGAATATACATGCATGAGACGATCCTGGTCGCGGATCCTAATATTCAATTTCTCGATCAAACCCGCGCACTCCTAGAAAGCCGGAATTATCAGTTTGTTCAGGCAATGGATGAACAAGAAGCACGCTTGCGTTTGGAGCAAAATGAGATCGATTTGTGCTTGATTAATTTAAGCCTCCCCTCTGCCGGAGGGACAGAACTCTATCGTTATATTCGGGAAGAACTCAACAGCCCAATTCCAGTGGCTTGGATGGTGGGTCAAGGCGAGCCATATCCTCACCCCGAGGTCCTGGATCTTGCGGAGAGCATCTTGATACGACCTTTGCGCCCCAAGGAATTGATGTCCTGTATACACAACCTGCGGATGACTCGTCATTTGTTGGAGCAGAACTACAATCTCTCGCAACAACTGGAAGGACAAGGAGGCGTGCAAGCCCCACAGGCAGCACCTCCAAATGAGGAGCCCGCACGCAAAGAAGAGTCGCCCGACGACACACCGCTCTACCCCATGTCATGGTTTCGCAAGCTGGCAGCTCTGGAAGTCAAACGAGCGATTCGCTTTCAGCAGCCTCTATCGTTGTTGTTGATGGCCTATGATATGACGGATGAATACCTTCAACATTGCTCGACAGAACAGCTCGAAGCTTTGGCTCAATCGCTGGCCGAGGTGGTTCGACAGACCATTCGAGACATCGATATCCCAGTCCAGTTTTCACAAGATCATATCCTGATCTTGTTACCCAATACGGGAATTGAAGGTGCCATTCAAGAAGCCACACGAATTCGCCAAGACATTTGGCAGATGCTGCGGCATGAATTAACGGCCCATTATGGAGAAGTCCCAACCATCAGTATCGGAGCCACAACCTCTTCCGTTCAGGAAGCTTTTAAATTTACGGACCTTCTCAGAGACGCAACACGAGCCCTTCGTGAAGTCCGTGCCCAAGGTGGAGATGGAGTCTTTTACTGCTAAGTATCGAAAGCATTGAGTGTTGAGTGTTGAGTGTTGACCCCAAAAAAGAGGGTAGAGATGTCCACGCAGTTGGGTTCGGAAACCATAATCGGTGGCCAGTACAGGCTAATTAAGTCGCTTGGTTCGGGTGGTATGGGCTCCATCTTTTATGGAGTTCACCTCCTCACGGACCAGCCTGTTGCGGTCAAGCTTCTCCACCCCACCTTATGTGATGATCCGATTGTCCGATCTCGCTTTTTATCGGAAGCGCGAACGCTTGCAGGGCTAGAGCATCAAAATATCGTACAGTGGAAGAACTCCATTGAAGAGAACGGAAAGCTGTACCTCATTATGCAGTTTATCGATGGAGAGAACGTCGAGACCCGCTTGGAAAAGCGAACGAAGCTTCCTCTCGATGAAACTGTACCGATTGTATTGCAAGCGTTAGCAGGTCTTGCATACATACACGGCAAAAATATCGTTCACCGCGACATCAAACCTTCCAATATCCTGATTCGAGAGGATGGAGAGATCAAAATTGCAGACTTTGGTATCGCAAAGTTTGCAGGAATGCCACGCCATACACAAACAGGAATGACCATTGGTACCTACCAATACA
>JALTMC010000669.1:0-315 GCA_027005175.1 Myxococcales bacterium | reverse complement strand
ATACATGTCGCCGGAACAAGTCTTGGGCAAAGAACTCGATCCCCGTAGTGACATCTATTCCATGGGGATTACCCTGTTTGAGATGGTCACAGGAAAACCTCCCTTTGATGGAGAAACAGAGTTCGACATATGCCGACAACACCTGGAAACAACCCTCCCCTCGATCAAACGATTTGATCCACGATTGCCCTCACGCCTCAACAAGATCTTGCGCAAAGCAACCGCCAAAAACCCCAAAGATCGATACCAAACGGCTGCTGAGTTTATGTTCGCTCTGGTTCATGCTTTTCGTGAGCATGTCAATGAGATCCCACC
>JALTMC010000668.1:2056-3322 GCA_027005175.1 Myxococcales bacterium | reverse complement strand
AACTGGAAGGGATTAAATTTGCTCGGCATCGCATTGATGGAAGTAAGACAGCTTCTGGCAAAGGAATCATCCTAGCAACGATGAAGCCTCAAAAAGGTCATCACATAAGAAAGACTCTGGTAGCACAAGGCATCCCCTTTGTTTCAATGATTCGCGCAGATCAACTCTTGCCTACAGCCATACCCTTCAACGAATAGGGTCAAGCATGAGTCCGTTCAAGCTCGAACCATAAAAGAGATGTAGAAACGCAACAGATTGACTCCAGCGCGGACACGCATAATCGCTCCGACTCTTCGAAAATCGTAACGTTTCAGAGGAAGATACAGACACATCGGTCTGACCCAAAAGTGTTGCGCCTTTTCTCACGGACTTGTTACCTCATCCGAACGAACCCACGAAAGACTGTTAGGTTCTCGTGTAAATGCAGATTTTTGAGACTCTTGACTCCACTTCTTAGTTTTGCTACCCTGCCGATTCCGAGAATTATTCTAAGATATTCAATACAATCTCTATGTGAACTTACTTAATGTATAGGCGTTTCACCTGAGAAAAATGAGAACACAGGGTCTATCCGCAATGAGCCAGAATCATTCAATTTCAATTGGTCGTTCCCCTGCTTGCGCGATCTCTATTGCTGACGACACAGTATCTTGGAATCATGCAGAGCTTGTTATCAACGCAAAAAAGCAACTATTTATCACTGATTGCGGCTCAAGTAATGGAACGTTTTTGGTGAAAAAAAATGGTGACATCAAACAGATCCGCCAATCCGTGATCGAAGATCAAGCTCGTGTGCGATTTGGCTCCTGTGAGTTCTCCGCACAAATGCTATTCGAACTGGCCAAAGAATATCTACAGCAAAAAACGACAACGACTCCGAAAACTTTGGCATGGACACGCTGTGATTGCGGTGTAGTCATGCAAGAAGGTAAGCCTTGTCCAGGCTGTCATAAAAGCTACCAACAAAAAGGTTGATAACTATGTCTCGACGTTCGGTCTTTCTTGGAGGGGGAATCCTAGCTGGATTGGTTGTGGTGTTTGTTTTGAGCTTGCTTCTTTCTCCCGGAAGTACAGTTGCTGTTATTTTGCTAGACAAACAAGCACAAGGAGGCATTGTACCGTACCCATTTACTTTTCAGAATGTCATGTTCTTGGTATTCTTTTTATCTTTGGGAGAGGTTTTATTTCGACATAAAGATATTCGTCATGAACAAAAGACACTACAAGAACACCCTCTTCCCGAAGATGACCAGACAGTCTTAATAG
>JALTMC010000668.1:0-2046 GCA_027005175.1 Myxococcales bacterium | reverse complement strand
ACTACGAAAAGATCTGGCACAGACCCAAGGTGGTCTCCAGGGAACTTTTCTGCGCCGATTGATTAACCAATGCATCCTTCATTTCCAAGCCAACCATTCTGTCGAAAGCACCCATCAGCTTTTAACTTCTATGACAGAACTTGAACTTCACCGAGTGGAACTTCGTTATACGTTGTTGCGCTACCTCGCTTGGATCCTGCCAACTCTCGGATTTATTGGAACTGTTGTCGGAATTGGCCAAGGGTTAACACAGTTTGCAAACCTAGTGAAAGCAGGAAAAAAAATAACACAAATTTTGCCCTCTGTCACAGCAAGTTTGGGTATGGCTTTCAACACGACTATTGTCGCCCTAGGAATGAGTGTAATTTTAGTTTTATTGATGCAAGTCATACAACAACAAGAAGAAGTAACAGTGAATCAAAATGCATCCTATTGCCTAAAAAACCTAGTTAATCGCTTGTATGTTCCGAAAGTTTCAAAGCAGGAGTTCTAAGGATGAAGCACCGTGCGAAGGAAATCTCCATCTTTAATCTCTCGATGCTGGATGTGATCTTTGGAGCGATGGGTGCCTTTCTGCTTCTTTTTTTAATGGTAATGATGGAAGTACGACCACCAGCCAAACCATGTACCCCATGTAAAAAGTGTCTGACATGTCCACGTTGTGTTCAATGTCGTCCTTGTGCACCTTGTAAGCGCAGCGCATTTTTTGTGATTTGGATCACCTGGACCAAACGACCGCGCTCTGACATTGATTTATATGCGATTGCACCTAACGGAAAGTACTGTGGATTTGCAAAGAAACATGAAAGCGGACCTCCTGAAATGGATCTTCTTTGGGATTATAGGATCGGTGGACACGGAAACAAAGAAACCATCCTTGTTCCACAAGCAACTCCGGGACGTTGGCGAATTTCTTACCACCACTATAAGGGCGCAAGTGCTATCGTACGTGGTTTTTTGCGTGGTTCTGCTGGAATATCATATCGAATCCCACCTATACGAGTGTCCCGTACTTTCTTTGGATTTCGGTCACGTACTCGTGGTTGGGGTGGGCGCGTTGTTCTAGAGTTTTCGGTTACCAACGAAGGAAGTTTAACAGGGTTTCGACACTATAGGTAGGAAAAGGAGAACAAGTTATGGCCATTATTCGCTGTTCAGAGGGCTTTCATCTGTATGATGATTCCAAGCACAACAACTGCCCTTATTGTCGAAATGCAGGAAATGTGAGTCCCGGTAATTATCCACCGACACGCCCAGCTTCCCTCCCGGAAGGAGGTAAAGTTCGCGTCAATCCTCCAACACAATCTGCTGGGGCACAAGCAAGCGGTGTAACCCAAAGTGCCTGGAACTTGGAAGATAACCGAGGTGGGACCATTGACCCTGTTGTTGGTTGGCTGGTGTGTATTGGAGGGCCTAATCTTGGGCGAGACCACCGTATTCATGCAGGACTCAATCGAATTGGTAGAGACCATACAAATGAGATCTGTATCTCGGAGGATAGCAAGATATCGCGTGAAAAACAGGCCACCTTGGCCTTTGATCCAGAGCATCGCTTCTTTTATTTACAGCATGGGGGAGGGCGAAACTTAACCTATGTGAATAACAAACCAGCTTTGGAGATGATGCAACTCAACTCAGGAGATCGCATCAAGATGGGAGAGAGTTTGTTACTCTTTGTTCCTTTGTGTGGTGAAGAGTTTCAATGGTCAGAGGTCATAGGTGAATGAGATCAAAGATGAGCTTCACAGGGAAAAGAAAAAAGAGTTTATGGTTTGTTTTGCTTTTGATTTACACTTCTGTACCCCTTGTCCATGCAGAGCAACCGTCACAAGTCACAACCTTTCGCTTGACGCAAATTTATACAGATCTTCCACATATTCGTGCCTGGGCTGAGGTCAAAGACTCTCAGAAAAGACCCGTGCTTGGTTTACAGAAAAAGCACTTTCAAGCCTGGCTATCGCAAAAACCAATCCAAGTAAAAAAAGTTGTGCCACCAGGAGGGCATCAGGGTGGTATAGCCTATGTAATGCTTCTTGATGTATCACG
>JALTMC010000667.1 GCA_027005175.1 Myxococcales bacterium | reverse complement strand
TAGAAATATCTGGGGATTCCCGCTATTTCGTAGAGAATCAAAGGTATAACGACCATGGCATCAGGACATAGAATGCGTTTCTTTCAGTATCTGTACTTTGTGATATTCATTACAGTTCTTGGATTCAGTGGTGTATGGGGGTGCCATACCACGGGGCGTGCTTCATCCAGCTCCTCCATGCGGGCTCAGGCTCGGTCTCTCCAACATGTTCAAACTCCCGGAAATACGAAGGTTCAGGTTGCAACTCTGACTCCAGTGTTGCGTCCCTCTGTCGTGAATGCCACTGCGCTAAGGGCTCCTTCGGAGCGTCGTAACGTTTCGAAGAAAAAGAAAAAGTATACGTTGAAGGAGCTTCTGACTTTGGCTTGGAGGCGAAGTCCAACTTTGCGTGAAGCACAGTATCAATTAAAGAGTTTTCAAGCTCGAAAGAGTGAAGCTATTTGGTCTTCTTGGTGGCCGCAAGGTTCGATTGTAGCAGTGGTCGCACCGGGACCGCCTGCTCGTGGTGACGCTCTGAAGACCACAACCCCCTATCCTGAAGCGTACAGCCGTATCAGCGAGTATGGCGTGTTAACCCGTGTTGAAATGTCCCTGGTGTTGCCTCTATACACATTTGGAAAGCTTACATTACTCCAGAACGCGGCATCTCATGGGGTTCGGTTGGGTGAGGCTAAGATACTGTTAGAAAAGGGTAAGTGGGATGTCCTTGTGAAGAAGGCGTTTTATGGCCTGCAGTTTGCAGAGAGCAGCCTCGTTTTGATTGATGAGGCTGAAGAGCAGATTACAGGAGCAAAGAAAAAAGTGAAGGGGAAGACGGACCGCTTGAAGATACAGGTGATTGAGGCCCAGGTAGGGGGGCGCCGAGTTCAAGCAGAGACAGTGAAACGATTGACGGAGTCTGCATTGGCGCGTTTGACTGGTTTACCCTTGGACTCTCCGATAGCGTTGGCAAAACCTGAACTGGAAGAGGTAAAGATACATGTGCAACAGCTTGCACACTACCAACGAATGGCTCAGTTACACCGGCCTGAGATTCAAATCCTGGCTCATGCGGTGAATGCCAAACGAGCGATACTCAACGCGCAACGACGTACTTGGCTCCCTGATTTTTTTCTGGCTGGTTTCTTTCGATGGGGTTACAACAGCGCAGCCGATGACCAACTTTCTCCATTTGCAAGAGATGACTTTAACTTTCTAGAAGGTGGTGTTTTGTTGGGAGTTCGGTGGTCATTAGATATCCCCATTACTGTTGCCAAAATTCATCGAGCAGAAGCAGATTTTGAAGCCTTTCGAAGCCGACGTCGTCTGGCGTTGCAGGGGATTGCGCTGCAAGTTGAGAAGCGTTTTCGCGAGTTGAAAGCTGCCCAGAAGATGTTGGTGATTCAAAAAAAGGGAAAAAAGGCAGCGAGCCGATGGATGACGCGAACGATGATCGCATTTCGGTCAGGGCTGACGGAGGTGAAGGATGTCAGCGATGCGCTCTTGGCTTTTGCCCAGACACAGTTTGCTTATCTGGAGGCTATGTACAAAGTTAAGTTGTCAGCGGCTCTGCTCTCACGTGCTGTTGGCTTGGATGTCACCCGGCTTAAAAAAGCTGCTGTGACTTTAAAGAAGAGGAGCAAAAAACAATGAAAATGATATTCACGATAGTGCTAGGACTTTTTGCAAGTATGACAGGCGCATTGTCTGTGAGTGCAGAGACCAAAGCAAAAACTCCCATGCAGCTCTTGCAAGAGACACAAAAGAAAGTCGAAAAGATTATCAACGTGAAGTTGAAGCCGACGGATAGCAAAGCCAAGAATAAACGTGAGAAAGACGTTCAAAAGCTGGTTGAACCTTTCTTTGCATTTGAGCTGTTGGCCAAGCGAACCTTGGGTAAGCATTGGAAGACCTTGAAGCCTGCACAGCGCAAACGATTTACTTTCTGGTTCAAAGAGCTGCTGAAACAAGCTTATATCGGTGGAACTCGTGTGGGAGAGAAAAAGCGCACTCAACAAAAGCATACGTTGGAATACAAGAGAGAGAAGATCAAAGGTAACAATGCCAAGGTCTTCACCTTGATTAAGTACCAGGTGATTCGTCGCAAGCGCAAACGTTGGAAGAAAGTCTATGTGGACTGGTCTTTTGAAAAGAAGAAGTCTGGTTGGAAGGTGACTGACATCGAGACCAATGACAACAGCTTGATGGATACCTATCGAGAAAATTTTGATAAGATTATCCGCAAGAAGTCATTTGCTACATTAGTCAAGAAGATTAAGAAAAAAGTTCTCCAGTTGCGAAAGAAGCATGGTCTCTCTACGCTTTCCATGACAGCAGCCAAAGCCAAAACAGCGACCAAGCCTCAAAAGCGATAACTTGGCTTAGAGTCGTTTTTGTAGTTCTTGGAAGATGGGAGAGATGATGTCGGTATTTGCAATGGACTGGAGTTGGGTAAGGCCGGTAGGTGCGGTGAGATTGAGATCGATGATCAGGCCATTGGCGACATCAAGCGTGGCGAAAAAGACATCGTGCTCTTTGAGCATGGGTCCTATTTGTTGAATGATGGCCATATCGTGCTCATTGATATCGGCTGTTGCCGCAGTGGCGCCGCGTTCAAATCTTCCGCGAAACTCGCCTTTACCAGGAACCTGAAGGGCTGCTCCCAGCAGCTCTCCCTGTAGGAGATAGAGTCGCTTGTCTCCATTGGGGTTGGCTTCTGTCACCAGTTGTTGAAGCAGAACATAGCTTGACCCGCCTTGGGTTAAGGCTTCGACGAGTGCGCTGAGGTTGGGGTCCCCATGTCGCAGAAAGAAGCTCTTTTGAAGGCTGGGTTGGTGCAGAGGACGGATGGTTGCCTTTCCACCGACTTCTGCTAAAAAAGCATCCACAGCTGAGGTACTTTTGGTGACTAATGTTGGGGGAAACAGGTTGGGAAACTGTACTGCCAACAGGTGAGGATGGAAGCTGCGGAGTGTGGATGGGTTGTTGATGAGATTGACTTGGCCCGTGAGTGCTTGAAGCAGATCCATGGCAAAGAGTTGTTCAAACTCATAGGGAGGAGCCTGTCGCCACCATACCACGTCAAGTCTGGATAAGGGGGCGAGGAAGGATTCGCCCATTTGTAATGTTGGAGTTTCCCCTCCCTCTACCTGAATAGGAGACATATAGCCCACAGGGGTATTGTGGTGCAGGTGTAGATCAGATGGCTCCATCCAGAAGATCGGATATCCCTGATTTTGCGCAGCTTGCATGAGGGCCCAGGTTGTCTGGTTGGTTGTGTTGTTTTCCGTGGGATCTTTTGCAATGAAGGCTATTTTAGGACTAGACATAGAGCTTGCTCCGGAGCGTTATGGTCTGACAAAACATAAAAAGGTCAGCGGTATGCTGATTGCTACTTCCCAATGAGTCGTTTGAGCCAACCCAAAACACCACCACCTGATTTGGCTTCAGGCTGCATTGCCTTCATCGGGGCCATCGGGGTTTGTGAAGCGAACTGCTGAGGAGGGTGGCCCAAAGCAGGCTCGAGGTGAGTTTGAGGAGGTGACTCTGGAGGTGGTTCAGGCATACCCAACTTACGACGCAGGTCTTGGGGGGTATCTTGTGTATTCATAACCACCTCCTGGACTTCGTTGGTTGCCAGGTTGCGAGCTGTCACGGTCAGTAAGGATTCAAAGTCAAGCTGAAAGCGAATCTCAAACTGAATCTTCCCTTTGGGTGCTTTGGGAATGTTGTGCAACGACAAGGTACCCAAGTACTCATTGTCACCAACATTATCGCTCTCACCCTGGAAGATGACAATATCCAGCTCTGTCTGCTGGTCGCGTGTTGTGCCAATGGTATATGTTTTTTGGAAAGGCAACTTGGTGTTTCGGGAGATGATAGGTTTAAATCGTCCACCGGGAAGTCCTACACCAATCGACATCGCGAGAACATCGATTAACCGAATTTTGTCGCTGCGACCGAAGGAGAAGGCCAGCAAGGCAGCACCAATCGCGACAGCTTCATCAGGATGGACATTGCGATGAGGATGCTTACCAAAATGATCCGTCAAACGTTTGTGAACGAGTGGCATTCGTGTTTGACCACCAACCAATATGACCTCGTCGATATCTTGGGGTGTCAATCCTTGAGCATGCAATACCTCATCACACACACGGATGGTTTCTTCCACAAGGTCTTCTACGAGTAAGTCGAGATGCTCACGGGTGAGAGTCATCTTGATATCGAGAGGTTGTCCTTCTTTGACCGCGATGTATGGAACCAGGAGTGCCGAGCTGTCCTCCAAGGACAGGTCACACTTGGCTTTTTCAACAGCGTCTTTGATGCGCTGCATCTTGACTGGATCTTCACGAACCTCCACACCGTGTTGTCGGGTGAAGTGCTCCACAACATAATCGATCAAGCGGTTGTCAAAATCGACACCACCGAGAAAGGTATTGCCTCCAGTCGATAAGACTTCATAGACCTCGTGGTGAATGTGAAGGACGGAAGCATCAAAGGTTCCTCCCCCCAAATCGTAAACCAGTAATCGCTGCTCAAGGCCACGACCAAAGCCGTAGGCGAGGGCGGCTGCCGTGGGCTCGTTGACAATTCGCTCCACTTTCATTCCCGCCATCAAACCCGCACGACGCACCGCTTGTCGCTGGTTGTCGTTGTAATAGGCCGGAACACTAATCACTGCGCGATAGATCGGCTGCTGTAGGTGCGTTTGAGCGATCTCTTTGATCTCATTGAGAATGAGGGCAGACATCTCTTGCAGGTGAAAGGGCTCTGCTGAGAGTTCAACTCCTGCGTCACCTCTCTCTGTTTCAATGATGTTGTAGTGGAAGCGATTCTTTATGATTTGTACAATGGGGGATTGGTACTTCCGACCCACCAAACGTTTGGAACCATAGACCGTATTTTGTGGGTTGAGAAGCATCTGGCTTTTGGCGGGATGTCCAACCAGCAAATTGCCTCGCTCATCATGAGCTACAATCGATGGAATGGTGTTGTATCCATACCGAGATGGAATCACACCGGGTCGGTTGTTCTCAACGATAGCACAGCAACTGTTTGTGGTTCCTAGATCGATGCCTATGATGGGTCCGGTCGCCGGGATCTCTTCCTCTGACCCAAAAAACAAAGGCAGGTGAGGACGTGGCGAAGCCACAGCACTTGCCCCGGTGACAGAGCCTCTGTTTGAAGTCGCTCTGCCTATTGGGCCACCACTTGGAATCGTCGCAACAGCCGGTCCAGGAGAACTCACAGCTGGTAACTCTTCTCGGGTTGCCTTCTCTCCATCACCCATAACCTGGATAGGAGCGGGCGCCAACTGTGGCACCAGAGGTGATAATGGGAACTGCTGGTGGAGAATCTGCTCTAGCAGTTGATGACTCCACTCATCTAACGCGGTAAATCGAATCCCAATGCCTGGAATTGAATGTTGTGGCGGGCTGTAGGTTGTGATGACCTCACCCTCGCCCTTAAAAATACGCTGCTTGTTGGCCAGAAAAATCTCAAAGACAAGCAAAGTGCCTTTTGCCTTGAGTTGCCTCATTGGCAAAAACATTCCGTAACGACTCATAAAGGGAGCAAACCGTTGTTGAAATGTCGTGACGTCGCTATATTTGAGTCTGATCTTTATGGAAACGCGTTCCTCGCTCACCCGCACACTCCTTCTTGGAGCTGGAAATCGTCCGAAAATATCTGAGATCGACAATTCTTAAGGTGTTGATGATTGTGTTCGATCCCATTTGCCTCTTGATGACAGGAACATGGTAGTCTTGACCAAAGTTGTTGTTGCTGATCCATTGGCTTCTCGGGAATCTTAACACATATAAACCCGTTCCGCAATCAAACTTCAAACCAACCTACGATGGCCGCTGTCTATCCTTCTCACGACTCTTTTTCGAATTCCTTGAAAAGAATGAAATCCATTTTGGGGTTGCTCCATGGATATCCATATGCTAGTTTTGCAGTTGGTTCTCTTTTACAGGGAACTCAGGTCGGTAGAGGTGCCCCCCTCACCTCACCGTCCTGTTCCCCCTCTTTCTGCTTTGTTTTTGTGAACATTCCCAAACCTCTTCAACTTTCGTAGAATCCAAGTTTGTGGTATAGGCGTGGGGTTCGTTTTTGAATCTGGGCGAATGACCAGGAGTCTGATGATGGGTAATCCCGCAAAACATAAATTAACCAAAAAAGTACTCAAACAGGTTGGTACTGCCATTCATGATTTTCAAATGATCGAAGAGGGTGATCGTGTCATGGTTGCCGTGTCTGGAGGAAAAGACTCCTGGTGTATGCTCTACCTCTTAGAGCTTCTACAGCGACGGGCTCCAGTATCGTTTGAACTTCTCGCCGTTCATCTTGACCAAGGGGAGCCTTATGCTCCTGTCGCTGAAATTGAAGCTGCTTTGGCAGCCCAAAATGTGCCTTTTCAAGTGATGCATCGCGATCTATACTCCATTGTTGAAACCAAACTTAAGCCTGGACAAACCCGTTGCTCTCTCTGCTCACGTCTACGTAGAGGCTCCCTCTACAATATCGCTGAACAGCTAGGTTGCACAAAGATCGCCTTGGGTCATCACCGCGATGACCTGATCGAAACCCTGTTGCTCAACCAATTCTTTGCAGGTCGGATCTCTTCGATGCCTCCCCGGTTGACCAGTGATGATGGCCGAAATGTTGTGATTCGTCCTCTGGCTTACTCTGCTGAATCAGACCTGCTCGAACTGAGCAAGATTATTGATTACCCTGTCTTCTCTTGTATCTCATGTGACACGATCGAGGGACAACGCAAACGGGTGAAGCGGCTGCTTGCTGAGCTGGAAGACGAACTTCCCGGTGTGAAACAGAGCCTCCTTCGTTCTCTTAGCCAGGTCAGACCCAGCCAACTGATGGACAAAACGATTTGGTCCTTTGGCCTCCAAGACGAAACATCAGACCCTGACATCTCTATCACAACAGACTCTTGTTGTTCTTCTGCCCCCTCCACTACAAAGAGCCCCAGAACCCGACCGGAAGTCGAAGTCTAACCTACAATGGATTACAAGCGTCTCTCCCCTGGCATTCTTTTTGCTGTGCGCGGTATTCAGATGGTTTGGATTGCCGTTTGTTAAAGAGGGGTCGTTCTTTTTTTAGAAACGTACTTTTTTTGCCAAATGATTCATCGATCCGACAGAATGACCTACATTTGGTGCGAGCGAACTCTTTTTCGACAAGGTACAGAAATGACACATCAGGGACATCTTTCACTCCCAACATCACAAGACAACACAATCGATCCTGGGAAGAGAAAACGTCGTTTGTGGAGTATGGGTTATCCAATGCTCTGTTCGTTGCTGGGCATCATCTCTGCATTTGCCATTGTTCTTTATCCCGGAGGAAACTCAGAGGCTTTGGCGCAGAGGACTCCTTCGTATGAGCATCTGGCTTATGCGAAGCTGGATTCACGCAGGGGTCGTGATAACAGAGCACTCACCTATGTCTCTCCTCGTCGGCGAAGGCGGCATCGATATCGCCGACGACATATACGCTGCCGAAACATGCTTAAGCGCAAGTATTCACAAACCTACCTTCGTAAAAACCGCCGCCTAGAAACATCGATTCGAATGTATCTGCGGGACCTTCATCGTTGTCGGATCTTGCTTCGCTACGATCGTGCAAGAGTGCTTGTCTATGATTATCGACGATGTAAACTTGTGGCGATCCGTCAAAATACACGAACGTCAGCGGCTAGCTTGATCAAACCGTTTGTGATGTTTGGTGTGTATTATCGGGAGCGTCAGCGAGGTTATCGTGCTTATGAGTTTCCTCGCCGATTGCAACGTCATGTGAATCGAATGATGCGTGTGAGCAATAACTATTCCACCAATTATCTGATTCGTCATTATCTCGGTGATGGGAGTGCTCGACGAGGACTCAACTATCTGAACAAGCTGATACGACGTTTTGGTTATACACGAACTCGATTTTTAGAGATGATCCCTCGGGGGGGACGAACCTATCGCAACTACACTTCTGCTCGCGACTTAAGCAAGTTGTTGTTTCATATCTATCGCAACAAAGCCGTGTCTCGAACCTTCTCAAAGAAGATGATGAAAGTCATGGTTCACAGCCGTGATAATCGTGGAAAAACTCCTTACCTTCGCTACCAATATGATATCCGTGCAGCCACAAAAACGGGCTATACCCGGCGCACCAACGGTGTTGCTGGCATCGTTCTCGACGGCGATGGGCTTCGGCACTCGGCAGTTTATAACTTTGTCATTATCCTTTCCCGACCCTTAATTCGTGGAGCCAATGAGTGGAAATGGCGTCGTGCCACAACACCCATTATTCAACGTATCTCTGAGATGACATATCGATACTATCTCAAGGGTTATGCACGTCGGGAAGTTCGACGGAATCGTCGAACTTGTCGCAGATAAGTCTAAGCCTCTTCAGACTTGGCCTGAACATCCAGAGCACTGAACATCCAGAGCACTGAACACGGAGATGTTTGCGCTTTCACCAACAGTAAAGACAGTGCTCTTCAGACTTGGCCTGTTACTCCCGAGCACTGAACGGTTTGCTGTCAGTCGTAAAAACAGCGATTGACGTCGCCTGACTTCGTGATGCCTTCTTGAAATGGCGAATATACCTCGGCGTTATGCCTTGTCAGGATTGCAATGGGCTGATCTTACTCGGTCCATCAAATCAGTCAGTGTTCTAGGCTGGGTCTTACTGTTCATTAAATGTTAATGGTGGCGATCTGTATGTCGAAGGCAAGACGAACGCCACTGCTCAGGGTCTTACTGTTCATTAAATGTTAATGGTGGCGATGGGGATTACCTGAAAGTTTGGGGCAAGTTCTCCCACAAATAACACATCAAGCCAGGGAAAGCGGGCCTGAATGAGTTGTTGCAGTGGTCTGCGAAGTTTCTTCTTCTGAACGAGTATCACTGGCGCAACGGTTGAATCGACGGGGATCATCTTGAGGTGCTGATCGAGAGCTGCGAACAAGTGGTCCCAAAGTTGCTGTCGTTTCAACACCGCCTTCTGATCCATGTGAGTCTTGGAACGTTGTGTTTTAAACTGTTTGTACAGATCCAACTCCAGGGATGTGTCCAGAAGGTATCCAAGAATCTGATAATTTTCTGCATGTCTGTGACAAAGATAGTGTTGCAACGTATGCCTGACCCGATCCACCAACTTCTCTGTTTTTTGAGTATGCTCACCCTCATCGATGAGAGTCTCCAGAATGTGACGCAGGGGGTACAGTGTGACATGCTCTTTGGCGAGCATACGTAACACACGTCGCAGTTGGGGCAATGGAATGACTTTGAGGCATTCTGATACGAGATCGGGCCACTCCGGCTCCAACCAGGACAACATCGTTTTGACTTCCTGGATGCCGACAAACTCGGAGGAATGAGCCAGGATGGTTGTACGCAGGTACAGTGATAGATATTCTCCACAGTCCCAGGTCTTCAGCAGCTGTTTCTCAAAGAGGTGACTGTGCTGTCGATGAACCCATGCCGCAGGTCGCTCCCATACCGGATGTTGAGCTGGCTCAGGTGAAACTCCCAATACGTCGAGACGCTTGGGCTGTTCTGCGACTAAGAGATGATCCCGGCGGGCGATACCATCACAGACAGGGATCGCAAACAGAGATATCTGAAACCTCCCAGCTTGCCATTTGTTGTTGATGGAAACAGAGAGAGGCGGAATCCATACCCCCCACTTCTCAAAAAAATCAACCCGCATGGGGTCGATCAGATCATTGATAAACTGTCGCCCTTTGGGATCGACACCATACACCCAAATGTGCAGATCTCCCGCAACTTCAAGAGATACTGGAGTGGGAGTTGGAGCAAAGGGCTGACGCTCTGTTTGCGCCCCTGGATACCACTTGTCGTACTCTTTCAAATCAGGGTATGGAGTAAGCCTTGACACGATTGGAGTATCCATACTCCGAGTTGAAACCCATTCCTCTTTGGAAGTGTGAGATTGCAGCTCTCTTGACTCTTTGGAAGTGTGAGATTGCAGCTCTCTTGACTCTTTGGAAGTGTGAGAGCGCAGCTCTTCTGAGACCTCTTGGGATTCAGTTTGTATGACCTCCTCTTCGACAGTCTCTTTCACGGGTTGTGTGTTTTTTTTTGAGGAATCGTTGCTCATGATGACCTACCTTCGAAAGAGTCGTGTAAAGCCCCTTTCCGGACGTGAGACCGACAGAATCGACAGCGTCGCGGAGCCGGAAGGGGAGAGATTCAAGGTCTCTCACTTTGCTTTTCGGAGATTCAAGGTTTTGTTTTTTTCCATAGAAGGTTTGAACGCAAACAGCTTATTTCTTTTTGAAAGGACTAGAGCGGACATAGGTTTTGATATTCATTAAGGTTCGTACATGTTGTCTGTTTTTGGGGATCAAGCTCACAACACGCATGTCTGAGAGCACTTGAAGCCCGGAACGAATCCATAGCTGACTGAGTTGTAAGGTATTGTTTCCTCGTCCTTTTGATGAAATTGACATCTTTAACTTCATCTTGCCTCGCGGGGTTTTTAGTAAGCGTACCTGCTCTTTGGCTTGTTGACGCATTTTCACATGGAGGCGAAGAAAGGAGCCTTGTTTTTTGACCAGGGTATAGGTGGTGAGTTGAGTCAGTCGAATCGGCTGGCTCAGTTGATTGCTGACTTGCCATACCGCTCCTTGCCCAACAGCTTTGGATGGTAGTGGTGTCGCGATCTGGCGGAATGTATTTTGGATGTTTGTCATTAACTGTTGGAATTTCTTTGATGTTTGTGGAGCATGTTCAATCCGAGATCGGACTAGCATTCCTTGTGCTGAAAAGGTGAGTCTCATGGACAGGCCGCGAATTCGATGGAGTTCACGTTGCAGCGCTGCAAGTAAGCCTGCGTTCATCCCTGGTGTTTTGATTGGTTTGGCTTTGATTAAACGAACACGAATCTCAGCAGCCCCTTGTTGAGAGATCGACAAACAATGGAGGTCGTTTACCAACTCCATGGGGGGAATATTGACCTTCCGGGGGATGGGGGCCTGCTTTCCGACTTGAATACTCATCTTCATATTCATGTGCATGGTGATATTCATACGGTACTTGCTACCTTTGCGAAGCTTGTAACGGAGTGTTTGGTAAGGCTTCTTCCCCTTTGAGAGAAGTTTTATCACAGAGGGACCCATCTTGATCTGTTGTGCTAAAACTGGGGTCATGCCTAGCATGAATATCCCCAGAATGCTGAAGCATAGTGCTTGTTTTGCAACGTGTTGTCGCATCGTATTTCTCCTTTAAAAGTCTCTTCACATTTTGTTCTTCGTATATGGTGTAGACATGTCACTTTGTTTTTGTCAAAGTGTGGTGTTGTTACGAAGGAAGCAAGTTACCATATCGCGATTCAATTGTGTGGTCGTCGTTGTGGTGAAGGGCTTGTTGGGCATCATTGAATGGAGGTAGAGATAAGGGACTGAAACGATAAGGGACTGAAACGATAAGGGACTGAAACGATAAGGGACTGAAAAGGACTGTTCAGTTGCCCAATGAGGCGGGGGGCTGGGAGCGGCCTACAAGACCACATAGGGCAAGGATCGTCAGAACGTAGGGCAACATATTGATCCACTCTGTGGGGATCTTAATGTTGGGTATGGTTTGTAGCTGAAAGTTAAGGGCGTAGGCCAATCCAAACAACAAGCACGCAAACATAGCAGGGATGGGTTTCCAGCCTCCAAAGATCAGCGCGGCTAGTGCGATATAACCGCGTCCAGAAGTCATATCTTTGCCAAAATTTCCAGCCTCGTTGACGAGGACTGCGCCACCCAGTCCTGCGAGGAAGCCGCTGGTAATGACTCCAATCGCCTGCGTCTTGGCGACAGAGACTCCGGCACTTGTAACGGCATTTGGGTATTCTCCACAGGCTCTCAGCCGCAACCCAAAGGGGGTACGAAAGACGAGCCACCATGTGCCCACAAGAACAAGTGCTGTGATAAAAAAGAAGGGGGAGAGTTGCAAAGGACCGATGGCCAGTTTGGGCATGGTTGATAGCAGGCCGGTGCCCCCTTTGCCACCAAAGATAACAAGAGAGAGGAAGGTGGTTCCTTGCAGCGCGAGAATGTTGAGAGCCACGCCAGAGATGATCTGGTCGGTGCGTAGGTTGATGCAGATTACAGCGTGTACGGCAGCCAATGCCGCACCGGCGAAGCCAGCCAACAAAAATCCGAACCAGGGTCCCCAACCTCCCATGTGAGGGAACATAAAGCCGACCCATCCCGCTGCAAAAGCACCCACCAACATCATACCTTCCAGTCCGATATTGATGATGCCGCTGCGTTCAGAGAACAGCCCACCGAGGGCGGCAAGGAGCAGTGGAACAGCGGCAGCGAGAGCCACCGTCAACAATGTCCAGAAGGAGATCCCACCAGAAGATGTTGTGGCAAACAAAGAAAGCATCGTATTTAAATCGGTGTT
>JALTMC010000666.1 GCA_027005175.1 Myxococcales bacterium | reverse complement strand
CATAAGTTACACCGACATATCATAAGTTACACCGACATATCATAAGTTACACCGACATATCATAAGTTACACCGACATATCATAAGTTACACCGACATATCATAAGTTACACCGACATATCATAAGTCATACAGATCCCCCCGAATCCTTTAGTGCTGGAACGTTCCCGAACCTAGAGCATAAGGAAGCCATAGCATCGTTCGAGTGTTCCAAAGACGAAGCATAGTCGATTTAGTTCGGTGTAGCAATTGTCCATAAAAAGCCCACCATGACTACGCAAAACCATACCTTCCTCACATCTGCCCCCTATTTTCCGTGCCTGACAGAGTATTCGGGTCCGCTTAAACAACAAAGGAGAGTGCCAACAAACTGTGACCCCTGTCACACATCACCCTGTATTTGAAAGTTTTTTATAAGAATTGAAACTCTTTTTTGTTGTGTTCGTTTTCACAAAGCAAGCAGTACAAGCACACACTTGTTTTTGTGAAAGCAATCAATTTGCAAGAGTGTTCGTTGAGTCAACATGGCTCTCATAACAACCCCATGAAACCATCGGAAAAATCCGAAGGAAACGCATGACTTGCGACTTGCGACAGGAGAGGAAATATCATGCGACACATTCTGAAACATTATTTTTGGGTCTGCGAATCTCTGTTTGTGCTCATCACCCTTTTGTTGCTTGCCCAAACATCAAGTTGGGCCTACGCTTTGTGGAATCCAAAGCAACCCCAAACGATAAAAAAACCACACCGCCTTGAACCTCAAAAGCCGACAATTCGCCACCTTGGAGTCTCTGCAATCGTTGGACAACCCAACCTGTTTAATCCCAAACAAGGAAACGTTGGTGAGAGCCAAAAAACAGAGCCAGTGGTCAAGCCAAAGCCAAAAAAGATTCGTTATACAACATGCGACCCCCATGGAAGCTATGTCCGTACCCGGCGTCCATTCCACCTCAAAGGGACAGTGGTTGCGAGTGATCAGAACTCAAGTATGGCAGCTATTTACGATGCACAGCGCAAACAAGATTTCTGGGTGAGCATCGGTAAGAAATACCGGGATGTCACCATTTGCTCCATTGAACAAGGTCGCATCACCTGGCTTCGACAGGGCCGCCTGGAGTATACCAATCTCAACCACACACCCATCGTGCAGCACGTACGCAGCAAATCAAGAACAAGAAGTTATCGACGCTACAGAAAGTTGGCACAACGCTACTCTCGCTATGCCAAAAGCTATCAAAGGCGAGCCCGACGCTACGAGCGACTGTCACAACAATACCCAAAATATGCGCAACGCTACCGGCGATACGCCAGGAGCTACCGCCGCAGTGCACGACGCTACCAACGAATGACACAACGCTACAAAAACAAAGCCTGGGAATACCAATGGTAAGAAGTTGTAGGGATTACCTGTTTGGGTCCCCATCGTAATTTGGGACATGGAAGGCTCACAGGATTGCAGACCCTATGTTGGAGAGATTACCCGTTTGCCACAACTCTTCTTTCTCGTGGTCAAATGCGGTTAAGTTGCAGCCCCTATGTTGGAGAGATTACCCGTTTGGGTCCTCGTCGTAATTGAGGACATCAGTGCTCACACGGGCGTGAAGGTCGAGGAGGGAGGCCGAGCGGGTGCTACCTGTGTTGCGATGTTTGTTGAGATAATCAACAATCGCGGTTCCTTCGATAATACCGAAGGGGTGACCGTAGTATTTACCTTCTCCTAAGAAGATGACGTTTTCACCCTGCCAGCCACCTTTAAAGGCAGCTTCACTGACATCCCAGTTTTTGAAATAGCTGTAGTCACCAGGCATCATTTTGGCTTTGGTTTCGTCCGTCATATCGACGTCTTCACCATTATTGGCTTTCCCTGAGACTTCCCAAATCGCAGCGGCATCATCTTCCTGATCCCAGACACCGATGCGTAAATCACCTGCAATGCGATCAAAGTCTTTTTCACCGATCAGATCGTGCATGGCTTTGTAACGCAAGATCACCATCGCGGTAGCACACTCAAACTGATACATATCGGGATTGTTGAAGATATCCATTAAGGCCACAGAAGGAGAGAACTCTGGATTCAGGTACATCACATTGGGGTTGTCTTCATCGATCTCCCAAACGATAGGATTGGCCTCTAGATCGCCAAAGCGATGTTTGGCTTTCCCCATATCATACGCGGCATCCACCATCGCACCACCAATCAACACGCGATCGCGCAAAGCTTTCCCGATCTTTTCAATGTTCACCTCACCATCAGCACCTTTGGTGAAAACAAGATCGTTTTCATCGAGCTTTCCATCAAAGTTGGCGTCGAGAAGTTTGGCACCTTTTAGGTGATGAGTTAACACACCCTGGTACCGGTCGACATGCCCCTCCATCGAGCCGATCTTACCTTGAAGGTAGTCGATTGCATCAAACTCAATCCGTGCCGGGTCTTGGCCCAACGCTTCAATCAAGATGTCTTGTGCTTCCTCAGGACCGTATTTCAGTGCTAGCCTTGCCTCAGCCTGCTCAATGGCAGACATCGAAATTTGACCATCACCCAGCTCGGATGACACGACCTGAGCAGCCTCCGATATTCCCGAGTCTCCAGTCGTTGTAAGATTCGACAACAACTCCTCTGCGCTGGGCTCTAGTTCCGGAGAATAAAAACCCATCAACGCCTTTAAGGTTAATTTTGTGGGCTGAGCAAGTGTGCCATTCTCCAGTGCGATCTCCTGAAGATCCAGAGCCTCCGATGTTGAGATCGTACCGTCTTTCGCAAACCGATGGGCCGCATCACGCAAACCTGTGTGATTGATATCTTGAAACAGGCTCAGCCGCTCAAGAGCACCATCACTTTCGAAAACATCTGTATACTCTTCCAACAAAGTCTGTAAGGATGTTTGCTCTACTGCCGAAAGCGTACCGTCATCCTGAAAGGCTGCATCAATTAAAGTATTAACATCCGACTTCGAGAGCTTCTCAGCCCCTGTTGTCATCTGCTCCACCAATGCTTGTAGTCGCGTATCTTGTAGACGGATCATCATCAAACCCTTTGGGTAATTCGTGAGAAGGAATGGGGCATTATAACCCAAAGAGAGGCTCGAAAGCAAAGGATCTTTTTTGTTGCACAGACGCTTTGCGTTCCAAGTGAGATTGTCCACCCACAGTACCGCCACTTGTTTTATGCCACGATAAAACTCACACAAAACATTGCGTTCCAAGTGAGATTGTCCACCCACAGTACCGCAGCATCCATGAAGTCTCCCCATGCCCCCTGCAATGCCATTCGATGCAACAAACCCCATAACCCCCCCCAAACACCTTACCTTCATCAACTCGCTGAAAA
>JALTMC010000665.1:10112-12421 GCA_027005175.1 Myxococcales bacterium | reverse complement strand
CATTGATGCCAGCACGAGTGAGTTCTTGGCTAGAGGCACCCGCCTGCCAGTACCAATTCATCTCACGGTAGATCAAGATCTTGTCCTCAGAGATATGAAGATGCAGCTCTTGCATCACAGGGCCATCTTTTGAATTCTCAATACGACAATGCATCCATCGCGTTTCTGGAATGTTTACATCTTCAGGTAGGATCTCACCATTCTTTGTATGGAATTGAAAACGATGCCAGCCTTCACCCGCAAAATACACCCTCTGTGTATTTTGTTGTGCTGACTTCTTCTTGTCTCCAGATGAGATTAAGTTGGCTGCTACCATCGGAGCATCCATCGTAGTGGATAACAAAGACATCTTTGACGATGTCGCTGGAAGAGAGGGATTCGATGGCGTGGATGGTCGTGACCTTTGCGAAGGTTGCGAGGTTTGCGAAGGTTGCGAAGGTTGCGAAGGTTGCGAAGGCTGCGAGGCTTGCGAAGGCTGCGAGGCTTGCGAAGACTGTGAAGGCTGTGAGGCTTGCGAAGGCTGCGAGGCTTGCGATGGCATGGAGGGAACAGATGACATGGATGAGGCTGATGGTCTGCGAGGAGGAGGTTGTGGGTTGGAGGGCAGGGCAGGGGTTGAGCCTGTGGCTTGTTTGGTTTGGAAAGGTGTGGATGGAACAAGCGGCATCGATGGATCGGAGTAATCTGCGATGCTTGAGGGGTGAGATGGATTTGAGAATGCAGCCTGGGCCTGTGATTGTGAGGACGCTGTTGGGATAGCTGATGGAACGTGGGGGATAGAGGGGGAAGAAGGCATCGATGGGTTGGATGTCATGGCTCGGGCCAGAGGGGAAGCTGGGCGTGGGGCTGGAGTGCCGGGTGAGCCATCACCAAGGGAGACTGTATTGAGTTCCATCATGGTGGATTCTCCATCGTCATCCGGGATCTCTTGAAGCATTGCACCGGAGGCGGGTGAATGCCAATCGTGAGAGGCTTGGAGTGTGCCTTCTCCCGGTGCAGAGGCTGGCATGGCATTTTGCGATGTCGTACCCCATTGGGACTGGGCGTCCATGGTTTGAAAAGCCTGAATCAGATTGGGAACAAGGGTGGGAACATGTTGCTCTGCATGGGCAAACCACCGCAACCAAAGATCCTCCTGGGGATTGGATTGTATGGCTTCAAAGGAGGCGGCCAAGTCGGGCAAGTGAGCAATACTGCTTCGAACAAGCTGATGATAATGAGGGCTGGTCAGTAGCTTTCGAACCAACGAAGGAAGTGAGGGGTTCACAGAATTCTCCTTTGTCCATCATGTCTGAGACTCTGTGTCACTCTACTTCATTTTACTAGCAAAGGTCGATACCCATTCTTGTCTCTCGGCCTCACCATTCTTGTCTCTCTGCCTCTCCTTGGTTGTCGTGAGAGTGTGGAAAGCCTGAGAGCTGCTCGTCCTTTTCTTCGTTTTGCCTTCAGCAATCATGAAAAAACCGGCTAGTGCCAGAGGTCAACAACCTCTGTTTTGGCAACGTCGAGATCGTCACTGGCCTCAGCGGGTGGTTGGGTCAGGAGGCTGACAATGATCGTCATCAACAGTGCGCCAGTGAAGGCGACGAGCATATGGTCAACAACACTGTGGAGTGTTGCTTTTGGTACTTTGGCTACTGTCATGATCTTATGTTGGACTGCCCAGTGAGTTAGTGAGGAGACCCACTGGAGTGGAGTGACTTTCCAGAGGATGGTGAGGCTCAAGCCTGTCACCATTCCGGCGACGACACCCGCTCGGGTGAGACCTTTCCAAAAGAGGGAAAGAATCAATACAGGGCAGAAGGCCGTGGTGATTCCTGTCCAGGCAAAGAGCACAAACCAAAAGATGACAGACTTTTCTGAGAATGCTGGGAATAGCGCGATTAAGCACAGGCTAAAGGTTACATAGCGGGAGAGCTTGATCAGCTTTTCTTGTCCGAGCTGGGGACGAAATACTTTTTGCCAGGTATCTCGGACCACCGCTGAGGAAACCAGTACCAACAAAGAGTCGGCTGTACTCATAATCGCAGCGAGAACAATGGCGATGAATAACCCTGCGATGACTGTGGGAAAGAGGGCATTTGTCATATAGGGGAGGATCTTTTCAGCGTCTTTCAACAGGACAGCCTTTTGATGGAACAGGGCACCTCCTTGAGCCGTTAAGGCGCGGCCTGCAATACCTGCAAAGACAGCCCCTAGATCACACAAAATCGTGAAGAAGACAGCGACCAGAGTTCCACGGGTCAGTTCTTGACGGCTTTTAACAGCGATGAAGCGTACAAACAGTTGTGGTGAACCGAGGTATCCCA
>JALTMC010000665.1:0-10102 GCA_027005175.1 Myxococcales bacterium | reverse complement strand
GTGCGCTGGCCCATCCGAAGTCTTGTTTTCCCCAGATGGAGAGCAATGTCGGGTCCATGGTGTGGACCGTGTTTACCATCGTGCCCCAGCCACCGGCAAAGGAGATGGCAACAAGGGGGATGAGAATGAGCCCCGAAAGCATAAGGAGACCTTGCACGAGATCGGACCAAACCACGGCAAAAAAACCACCTGCCACAGTGTAAAAACAAACAATGGCCATTCCCAGCAACACGCCGTAGATATGGGGTATGCCCAGGAATGCCTTGAAGGCTTTTCCACATGCGGCGAATTGTGCGGACACATAGCTGGTGACAAAAATCACCAGGATGAGAGTCGCGATGATACGTATGATATGGCTTGTATCTCGGACGCGGTCGGACAAATAATCTGTCACAGTGATGGAGTTGTACCGATCGGTGAGGACTTTAAAGCGTTGTGTGAGAAAGACCCAACAAAGGGTGACGCCAATGACTTCACCAAGGACAACCCACAAGGAGTGCATTCCAACGGTAAAGCCTAGACCTGTGAGTCCAAGGAGTAGCCAGGCTGACTCTCCTGTCGCTCGCGAGGAAAAACTGACGAGCCAGAAGTTGAGCTTTTTGCCCGCAACAAAGAAGTCCTTCATGTCCTGGATCTTCTTTGAGGTCTTCACGCCGATCCAGAACAATCCAGCAAAGTAGAGTAACACCACAGAGACTTTGATAAAGAAAACACTGTCCCACTTCATGCTTTGTTTCCTGACTTTGTTTCCTGAGCTTGGGGGGAATGGAGGATGGTATCCAACCTCCTGAAGGTGACTAACTTCTGTCAGAGAGTGGATTTAGGTTTCTGGCTTCTCTGAAGATGCCTGTTTCTGGTCGGCTCGTTTGACTTTTAAAACGTACACAAACGACAACAGCAACCATGGCACTGTGGATGCGATGAGCAACCACCATGTTGAGGAAGGCAATCCTGTCATGAGGCTCTCCTGCTCGGATATGGTTTAGAAATAGATGGAGTCGAATGCTTTAGAGGTACCACCTCCGTCTGTAGGAAGCAAGCATTGACGTTGGCTTAAACTTTTTCCTTGGGCTTGAGAGAGAGAGTCTATATAATACCCTTCTTTTGAGATATGCATGACATGGTGTGGCTTCTCATCTGTGATAAGCCTCCTGGTGTTGCCCTCTCATTCTTGGGTATTTCGATGAAACATGCAGCCGTTTTTTCTTTTGATTGAGTATCGAGGAGTACACCAATGGCCATTAATAGCTATGACTTTCAAACCATCGCACCCATCCAAAACTGGATCGGTGGGGAGTATCGAGAAGCCTCTTCTGGCGAATCTCTCGATGTGATCAATCCTCGACACGGCAAGGTGATGACCTCTGTGGGGATGAGCAATGCCGATGATGTGCAAGCGGCTGTCGATGCGGCACAAGCGGCCTTTGAAGGATGGAAAGCCACACCGATGCGAGAGCGTGCACAGGTGATGTATCGCTTCAAAGCCTTGATGGAGCGTGATTTTGAAGAGCTGGCATGGGTGATATCTCATGAAAATGGGAAAGTTTACAACGAAGCCGTTGGAAGTGTGGCGAAGGCGATTGAGTGTACGGAGTTTGGTTGCTCCTTGCCCAACCTCCCGCTGGGCGAAACCCTTTATGTCAGTCGTGGAGTGACTTGCTCTACGATCCGTGAACCCCTCGGTGTTTGCGCGGGTGTCACACCCTTCAACTTTCCCTATATGGTTCCTCTGTGGATGCTCCCTCAAGCTCTCGTCGGCGGCAACACCTTTGTCTTAAAGCCCTCAGAACAGGTCCCTGTTGGCGCAGATTTTCTCGCGAGACTGCTGCATGAAGCCGGGCTTCCCCCAGGTGTCCTCAATGTTGTTCACGGTGGGAAGCCTGCCGTCGAAGCCCTGACTGACAATGAAACCATCAAGGCTATGGGATTTGTCGGCTCTACTCGTGTCGCCAAACTCCTCTATGCTCGCGGTGCTCAGACAGGGCGTCGCATGCTCTGCCTGGGTAGCGCAAAGAATCACCTCCTCGTGGTTCCCGATGCCGATCTAGAGATGACCGCTGTCGATGTTGTTCGGTCGTTTACCGGTGTGGCAGGGCAGCGTTGTATGGCTGCTTCTGCATTGATCGGCGTGGGTGACTTTGATCCTATCTTAGAAGCGATCGTTACCCATGCTTCGAAACTTATTCCCGGTAAAGATGTCGGTCCCGTGATTACCAAACAAAGTTATGAACGGATCATGGGTTATATCAATGATGCCGAAGCGGCTGGTGGAAAGATCCTTCTCGACGGTCGCAACGCCAAAGTGGAAGGTGCTGAAGGTGGTTATTGGATCGGGCCCACCATCATAGAAGTGACCAAAGATATGCCTGCCTATACGGATGAGATCTTTGGACCGGTATTGAGTGTTGTTCGAACCAAGACCTTGGATGAAGCGCTGGAACTAGAAAACTCCCACATCTACGGGAACGGAGGCTCGATCTACACCACCTCTGGTGCCACAGCTCGATACGCCTCCCAACGAATTAATGCCGGAATGACTGGCATTAACATCGGAGTTCCTGTTCCCCGTGAGCCCTTTGGTTTTGGTGGATGGGAGTATAGTAAGTTTGGCCATGGCGATATCACTGGCATGGATGGATATCACTTTTGGACTCGACCTCGTAAGCTCACCACCAAGTGGGCTCTCCAACCCGACGCTACATGGATGAGTTAAATCGTCGCGACGAATAAAAAGGAGATATCCTGTGGAAGTTAAAGAGATCGTTGACCTGTGTAAGAAACATACCATGTACACTTGGTCAGCTGGAAACAAGGTTGATCCCTTGCCTTTTGCGCGGGCGGAGGGCGTGTATTTCTGGACACACGAAGGTAAGCGCTTCCTCGACTTTAACAGTCAGTTGATGAGTGTTAACATCGGTCATAGTCATCCCAAAGTGATTGCGGCGATGAAGGAGCAACTCGACACGTTGCTCTATGCTTTTCCGGGAACGGCCACCGAGCCCCGAGCGAAGCTAGGGAAGCTGCTCTCTGAGGTTGCACCGGGTGATATCAATACCTTCTTCTTCACTTTGAGTGGGGCAGAGGCCAATGAGAACGCGATTAAAGCTGCCAGGCTTTATACTGGAAAGTTTAAGATCCTCAGTCGTTATCGAAGTTATCATGGGGCTACGAATGCGACCATGCAGCTTACAGGAGATCCTCGACGTTGGGCCAATGAACCCGGAATGCCGGGTGTGATCCGTGTGATGGACCCACGGCCTTATCATTTTTCGTTTGGTGAGTCTGACGAAGATATTACCAGGGCCAACTTACAGTACCTTGACGAAGTCATTATGTACGAGGGACCGCAGAATATCGCTGCGATGTTCATCGAACCCGTGACAGGAACCAATGGAATCCTTCCTCCACCCAAAGGTTATTTGGAAGGGCTTCGTGCGTTGCTTACACGACACAAGATCCTGTTGGTTTGCGACGAAGTGATGGCTGGATTTGGCCGCACGGGTAAGATGTTTGCTGTTGACCATGCTGGGATTGTTCCTGATATCCTGACTATGGCAAAGGGATTGACCAGCTCTTATACGCCACTCGGAGCGATGGGGGTCAGTGACGCGATCGCAGAGCATTTTCGTGACAATGTCTTTTGGGGTGGACTCACCTATAACTCTCATGTCTTATCCCTGGCTACAGGGATCGCCGCCGTCTCTGTCTTGCGTGAGGAAGGGCTCGTTGAAAATGCCGCAAAAATGGGCGTGATCATGCGTGAAGAGATGGGTCGTTTGCAAGCGAAACATCCCTGTGTTAAGGAAGGGCGAAATATTGGCCTCTTTGGTATGATAGACCTACAAAAGAACGCAACCGGTGAACGCATAGCCCCTTACAATGGGACTTCGCCTGCGATGCAAGAGCTTGGGGCCTTCTTTCGAAAAGAAGGTCTGTTTACGTTTATGCGTTGGGGTAGCTTTATGTGCAATCCTCCGCTGTGCATTAACGAAGAACAACTTCGCGAAGGCTTTGCTATCATCGATAGAGGCCTTGACCTTGTTGATGCACACTGCGAAGCATAATACATTTGGGTTGAGGTTGATGTTTGCTTGACTTCCCCTTGTTGATGCACACTGCGAAGCATAATACATTTGGGTTGAGGTTGATGTTTGCTTGACTTCCATTTTGTTACAGTCTATGATTTTCTACTTTCCAACTAAGTACTGGTCTTGGCTGCTCATCTTTTCATTCTCCTTCTTTTTTATGAGGTTTTTTTTATGTCAAATGTCGACCTGAGTGTAGAAGTTAACGGAATCAAATTTGAGAACCCATTTCTTTTGGGTTCGGGTCCTCCGGGAACCAACGCAAAAGTGATTTCAAAAAGTTTCGATTTGGGTTGGGGTGGAGTGTCGATTAAGACCATCAGTCTGGATGCTTCTAAGGTTGTCAACACCAACCCACGTTATGCCAAATTGCGTTCTTTGGGGAGCAAAGAGGTGATCGGATTTCAGAACATTGAGCTGATCTCTGACCGTCCTTTTGAAACGTGGTTGGAAGAGATTCGACAGCTTAAAGAGAAGTACCCCTCAAAGATCTTGATCGCCTCTGTCATGGAGGAGTACCGAAGGGATGCATGGCACGAGATTATTGAGCGTGTGCAGGAGTGTGGAGCTGACGCTTTTGAGTTGAATCTCTCTTGCCCTCATGGTTTGCCCGAGCGAAAGATGGGTATGGCCATGGGCGAAAATCCAGACATCGTTGAAGAGGTCTGCAAGTGGGTGATGGAGGTGTCGAAGATCCCTGTGTGGGCCAAGATGACTCCCAATGTTGGCGACGTCACTGCTCCTGCGGGTGCTGCCATTCATGCAGGTGTGGATGGTATCAGTATGATCAACACCATCCTATCGGTGACAGGTATTGATCGCAAAACGTTGCGTCCCATCCCAACGGTACAGGGATATACGGTTCCTGGTGGTTACTCCGGCCAAGCTGTTCGACCTATCGCATTGCGCCAGGTGATGGAGGTTGCTCGGGCTTTCCCTGATACTCCCATCTCTGGAATGGGCGGAATCTACACAGGTTACGACGCTGCTGAGTTTATGCTCCTGGGCTCTAGTACTGTGCAAGTGTGTACGGGTGCCATGCTCCAAGGATACGGATGCATCGCCAAGTTGAAAGAAGAGTTGAGCCAGTTTATGGAAGAGAATGAATTCTCTAAAATCTCTGATTTTGTCGGCCACTCGTTGCCCTATTTCTCCACCCATGCTGATCTTGTGGAGAGACAACAAATTGCCAAAGATAAGAAAGCGGGCCGCGCTGGACTCGATAATGAAACTTGGAAAGGCGATATCGCAAAAGAAACCGAAGACCTCACCTCCAACTGATATCGCAAAAGAAATCGAAACCCTCACCTCTAGCTGATTCTCTCCAACCCCTCTTGGTTGCATCGCAAAAGAAAGCGCAACTCTCCCCTCCCACTTCTCCGCTGTGAAGCCCGAAAGTTGGTGCGACCAGCCAGAGAGAAACCATGCCACACTTTTTGGCAGACACGCGGGTCTGCCCCTACCCAGAACCGGAACGATTCTCGATATATAGGGCGAACCTATGTGTTCGCCCTGAATTCGATCTGTTGCATTTCAGCACCTCTCTCATCCGATCGGTTTGAACGGACCCCTCCGCTGTGAAGCCCGTGCAAAAAAGACAAGGAGGGCCTTCTTTTTACTGCAGTGGCTCTCTGGCTTTCTGTTGGATGTTATTTCTTGGCAGGCGAGAGTGTGTTGAGGAGCAGGTATGTGATGCCAGCGATAAAGAGGCTGACGAACCAGGCGTAAACATAGAGAGAGTTGAAGAAGGTTGGTACTTGGATGGAACCCTTGCTGGCGGCTTGCAAGAATCCGGGTACGTTGGGAGCAATTCCAACAAAGAGGGCAGTGATCGCACGCCAGTTAAAGCCGCTACCACCGAAGCTATACTCTCCGTTCAAGGTATAGAGGTCTTCTGTTTTGAGTTGCATCTTACGAAGGATATAGTAGTCTGCAAGCATCACTCCACCAATCGCTCCCAACAGCGCACCGTAGCCAATCAACCATGTGAAGATATAAGCACCCATATCAGACATTAAGCGCCATGGCATAATAACGATACCGATCACACCTGTGATGATTCCTCCTGTGCGAAAGGAGATCTTTTTGGGGTTGAGGTTGGCAAAGTCATTGGCGGGTGACACAACATTGGCGGCAATGTTGGTGGACAGGGTTGCGATGCTCAGAGCGAACATCGAAAGCCCCACAGCAACGGGTGATTTGAATTTTGCGATGAGTGCGATGGGGTCCCAAACGGCCTCTCCAAAGATCACAACCGTCGCGGCTGTGACAGTGATTCCAATAAAACTAAACAGTGCCATGGTTGTGGGAAGCCCAATGGCTTGACCCATCATCTGGTCGCGTTGTGAGCGTGCATGTCTCGTAAAGTCGGGAATATTGAGAGCGAGTGTTGCCCAAAATCCAACCATCGCAGTGAGTGATGGAAAGAAGATAGACCAGAAGCTGAAGTTTTTGACACTCCCACGAACTTTGGCAACCGTTGTTGTTGCAAAGATCTTGTCGAATCCACCGGCAGTACTGACGCCCCACGCGAGCAAGGCCAAACCCATCACAATGAGGAAGGGAGCTGCCCAGTTCTCAAGCCATTTGATGCTGTCAATCCCTCGCACAATGATCAGGATATTGATAGCCCAAAAGAGCATAAAACACGCAAACTGGGTGCCTGAAATACCGAGCCCTGCGATGGGAGTAAAGGTTTTTGCATCCCAACCCATCATGGCGCAAAGCAGGACAAATATGGCAGAACCACCGATCCATGTCTGGATTCCGAACCATCCACACGCCACAAGGGCACGCATCATTGCGGGAATATTGGAACCAACCACACCGAAGCTACTTCGCAAGAGCACTGGAAAGGGAATTCCATACTTGGTTCCTGCGTGTGCATTCAACATCATCGGAATAAGGATGATGATATTACCCAAGGTAATGGTGAGCAGAGCCTGCCACCACATCATCCCTGACTTCATCATTCCTGCCGCTAACATATAGGTGGGAATGCAGACACTCATCCCTACCCAAAGGGCCGCAAAATTCCACAAGTTCCAAGTGCGCTTCTCAACTGGAACAGGCGCGAGATCTTCGTTATAGTATTGTGAGTTTCTATCAATGGACACATCAATCTCCTGAATCGGGTCGCTGTCTACTTGAACAGCCAGGTACTGGCTACTCGAATCACCGGGCGCTGCCTGCTTCATCGGGTGCAGGCCGCTTGGACCGGGTGCAGGCCGCTTGAATCATCGGGTACTGGCCGCTTGGACCGGGTGCTGGCCGTTAACCTGGGGGCTAGCCGGTTCACCGGGTGTTGGCCGCTGACCTGGGTGCAGGCTGCTTGGATCGTCGGGGTGCTGGCTGCTTGAATCATCGGGCACTGTCTGCTTCACCGGGTACTGTCTGCTGACCTGGGTGCAGGCTGCTTGAATCATCGGGTACTGTCTGCTGACCTGGGTGCAGGCTGCTTGGACCGGGTGTTGGTTACGTGAAGGTCGAATGAATTAAAAGTGTGTTGGTTTGCGGGCAATGAATTTTCCGCGACCGACGGTTCCCACAAATTTTCCTTCTTGTACGGCGATCTCTCCTCGGACGGTGACAACGTGAGGGCGGCCTTTTACGGGCCATCCTTCAAAGGGATTGTAGTCGACATTCATGGTGTGTGTGTCGGCAGAGATGATGCTTTCATACGTTGGGTCATACACAACAAGGTCGGCGTCGCTGCCAAGCTGGATGGTACCTTTTTGGGGGAACATTCCAAAGATCTTAGCTGCCTGTGTGCTTGCGGCATCGACAAACTTATGCAGATCGACGCGGCCTTCCAAGACACCATGAGTGAAGAATAGGTTGATGCGGTCTTCCAGGGAGGGGATTCCATTTGGGATCATTCGGAAGTCATCCTTGCCCATTGGTTTTTGCCCTTCGAAGTCAAAGGGAGCATGGTCTGTTGCCAGCGTGCTCACTGCACCATGCCGGATCGCATTCCAGAGGATCTCTTGGTTGTGTTTGAGGCGTAGCGGGGGGGACATCACATACTTGGAACCTTCGAAATCGGGTCTTTCTGCGTATGTCATATCCAGAGTCAGGTACTGAATTAAGGTTTCAACCCAAACATTGACACCGCGATACTTGGCTTGCATGGCAGCTTGAAGGGCCTCGTCACAGCTCAAGTGAACCACATAGACATGGGCTCCTGTTAACTCTGCAAAGGTCATCAGGTGGTTCGTTCCTTCCGCTTCGACACGCGGTGGACGACTGTAGTAGTGCCACTTTGTTCCTGTTTTCCCTTCTGCGATGAGTTCGGCTTGTAGCTGATCCACAAGTGTTGCATTTTCGCAGTGTGCTGTTGTGATAACGCCTAACTCTTTGGCCAATTTTAAGGTGTTGTAGAGTTCTTCGTCATCGATTCCAAACGCGCCACCATAAGCGAGGAAGATCTTAAAGGAAGCGAGCCCCTTGCCGACCAACTCTCGGATCTGACTCTCGACACTGTCGTCGTAGCGGGTCACCGCCATATGATAGCTGTAGTCACATGCGGCCTTGCCTTCGCTATGGGAGTTCCAGGTGGCAAAGGCCTCCAAGGGCTCGTCGTTACGCATGGGAATACAAAAGTCGATCAGGGTTGTGGTTCCACCCATCAAGGCTGCTTTCGTTCCTGTTTCATACGTATCTTTGGCAAACGTGCCCATAAAGGGGAGATAGATATGTGTGTGGGGGTCAATAAACCCTGGAAATACATACTTCCCCGTTGCATCGACAACTGTCGCACCGGGAGGAGGGGTGATGTCTTTCTCGATCCGGGTTATTTGCTCATTCTCGCAATAAATGTCTGCCACATAGCGTTCACTGGCAGTGACAATCTCACCGTTTTTGATTAAAAGGCTCATCGGTAACTCTCCTCAACCATAAGACAAATAGATCGGAACACTTGCAATATAAGACGGGGCTGTGTCGGTAGAACCCGCACTCAACCCGCTTCGGATTCCCACAACACTCGGCCAAATTTTTCGTTTGATATCTGGGTTAATACCTTGGTGATTTCAGCAGATACCTGCTCTGGAGGTTGGTCGGCGTTGATCAGGTAGATGTTGTCGCGATACACAGACCAAGTCTGAAAGACTCGGCGAGCCCATGTTAACAAGGCGTCATTCTCACACCAAGTGAGTTTTTCGCCACGTTTTTTTACACGCTCCAAGGAGACTTCAACGGGCAAGTCCAGAACAAGCATGGCATCGTATTCTGGAACCAGGGCGCGGTTCATCTGCTCGATCATCTCTGGAGCAAGCCCAGAGTTAAAGGATTGGTAGGCGACACCAGACAGATAACTGCGATCGGAGACAATATGGTGGGCCTCTGAACCCGCTGCTTCGGTGAGCATGGGAGAGAGACCTGCCCGGTCCGCCAAAAAGTAGGCGATCTGCTCGGCAAGTGTGGGGCTTTCTAAACTTCGAAATATCCGACCCCAGTGAGAGTCGGATATCTCCTGAATGGCCTTTGCGCCGGTCATTCCTGAAATATGACGGATTTGGGTGCTTTTGCCACAACCGTCGATACCATCAATCGAAATCAGCATCTGGTTCTCCTCATTCTGTAACAGGAACGCAGCATAGCACGAAGAACTCTGCCCTGCAATGAGAAGCACGTGTCCCCAATCTCGCTTTTTATGGTTGGTTGGCCCAAACATGAAGCCTTGTTAAAGCCTCCATGGCCCGTGTGCGTAAGGTGAGCCTTCCGTCTGAGGCTTCCCAGCGATAGACGCTCGCAACAGTCACACCCATTTCTTCCGCAAATTCAGCAACCGTCAGACCCAGTTTGTGACGAAGCCTCTCCACGGATCGCCCTGTGGGTCGGAGCTTCGGAAGTGTCTCTGTTTTGGCCACCTTTGCTTTTTTCTTTTGGGAACGTCGCTTTGTTCTCTCTGCCTCTGCTTGCTTCTGCTCCTGAGTCAACAATGCCAACGCATGAAGTGCTTTCGTTCGTAAGTTGAGTCTTCCTTCTGAGGCTTCCCAACGATAGACGCTCGCAAC
>JALTMC010000664.1 GCA_027005175.1 Myxococcales bacterium | reverse complement strand
CTGCTCATCCCTCTGTAGCTATCGGAAGGTCGTCCATGTCTCACATGGATGAATCGGGAGAGGTATGTCCTTTCTATTGCCCATGCTTCCGGCCCTTCCTCTTCCACCATAAACAAATCAAGTCTGGTCTAACAGACCCTCCCCTTGACTTCCCCCTGGCTTATTCATGTTGTGTATCGCAAGAGCGAGAAGAGCCTGAGTCCACACTTCTCTTTTCCCCATAACATCCGAAGGTTCCCCCAAAGAGAGAGAGGAAGTCACTCGATACAAGCAAGAGTCCTGCGCTTTTTACCTGAGCAGGCATATTGGCTTCTCTCCACCAGGTTGCAAAGCGATCTCCACCAAGTTGCAAAGCGATCTCCACCAGGTTGCAAAGCTACCTCCACCAAGTTGCAAAGCGATCTCCACCAAGTTGCAAAGCGATCTCCACCAGGTTGCAAAGCTACCTCCACCAAGTTGCAAAACGCTCTCCACCAAGTTGCAAAACGCTCTCCACCAAGTTAGAAAATCTACCTCCATCGAGTTGCAAAGAGCTTGGAGATATGGTCAAGTTTCTTTTTGTAGACCGAAATAGAAATTGCCGCGTATACATCCAACTATGCTTGTACGAGCTATCGGCAAACGAATTGACAAGAAGAAAAGGAGACAAGAGATGAAGTTCCACTTGCAATGGATGCTTGGGTTGTTATGTTTCGTGAGTTTTGGATGGCATTCAGAGGTACAGGCTGATCCATGTGGCATGGTACCTCCACCTTATAGAGGGCCGGGTGTGGCACTTAAACGTGTCGGTCCTCAAAAAACCTATGTGTTTTATAAAAACGGTGTGGAGAGTATCGTATTACGCCCAGCATTTTCGGGAAAAGTCGATAATTTTGGAATGCTTATTCCATTTCCCAAACCTCCAACCATTCGTAAACTTCCCGATAACATCTTTGCCCATATCGCAGCAGCGATCGACCCACCCGAGATCCCTGTTTACCTATGGCGACGGCGACGCTATCGCAAATACAAAGCCATGATGGCTCCCTCCATCGCTGTCGCAGAAAAGTCGGCTCCCCGACGAAAGCGTGTTCGTGTGTTACGCAAAGAAGCTGTAGGGATGTACCAGGTTGCTGTTTTGGAAGCGGGGAGTTCAGCCGCACTCAAGCGATGGATGGATCGCAATGGCTACAAATATCCCAAAGGGATGGACAAACCTGTCGAAGACTATGTCAAGCTTGGGTGGTGTTTCGTTGCTGTCAAAACAAGAGTCTCTGGAAAAAAGGGTGTATCCCCTCGACCAGGGATGCGTCGAGCCCGACCTTCATTCCCCCGTGGTGGCAGCTTTAACGGTGCTGTTCAGGCGATGGGATTCCGCTTTCGCACACCCAAACTCATCGTACCGATGCGATTGTCTGCTTTTAATGCAGGACGGTTGCGAAATGTTGTATATATCCTCACCAATGGCCCTCGCCAGATCCGAAATATTCCCAAATCACATGTCGTTCGGCAAGTTAGTGGACAAACACTCTATCGAAATATTACGGAGCTTCTACCGATTCGTGTTTATGGTGGGAAGCCTTACCAGATCCCCCGGTATCGATGGGGAAGAATCCAAAATCAACGCAATCCCAAACGACATAACGGTCTAGCTCGTGATTTGTTTGCCTCAGACCTCCGAGCGGTGCAGCTACGAAAGCTATCATTGCGTCATGAAACACGTAAAAAACAATTGCTAAATATTGGTGAGGTGCTCAAGCTTCGCGGTCGCTGGATTGACCAACTCAATCGACAGGCGATCCAACAAGAGCGAGCCTACACCGTACAAGAAAGCTTGCTAGCTCTTCGTGGTATGACCATGACCATTGTTGATGGAGACTTTCCTCGAAAGGTTCTAGCACGGGAAAACTTGACCTTTCCACGGTATCGTATGCCCGCACCCAAAAAGAGTAGGTCTCGAAGGAGAAGATGTCACTACAACGCCCGCTTCCTTCGCAGGTATTGTCGCTCTGGCGGAATTCTAACACGTTGGCAGGGTCCCATGTACGCACGACCTCCAGCACCTCGTCTGGTCCCAAAGCCTGTGTACAAGCAACGTCGGATCCCTCGCAACGCTCGAAAGATCTATCGCTGGATCGCGATGCTGGATCACCCCAAGAAATCGGCAAAAGCCTTGCAGTATTTGCTCAAGCTCAACCAAAAAGCGATCCCTTACCTTACAGGAGAATTCCTCGAAGGGAGCGATCTCGTTCGACGAGGCTGGTCTCTTGTAGCCTTGACCAAGCTCGTTCATGGGTCCAAGTTTAAGAAACAATTGATGGACATCACAAAGAAGCCCAAAGAACCCAAAATCGTGAAGACATGGGCTCTTGCTGCGCGTATTCAGCAAGAAAAGACGCTGCGAGACCTGCAACTCTATACGAGATACCATTATACATATCGCGCCATCCAACGCCCCATGCGTCTAAAGATCACGGCGATACTTCGCAAGAACTCCAAAGTCTCTATTCGCAACATTTTCCTCTTGTCACAGCGATTTACGTTTCTGCGTCAAATGTTGATGCCCCTGGCTGAAAAGGCCGGAGTTGCCAAGCTTGTTACGATGATGGCAACAGATAAGAGCAACAGCATCCGACGCATGGCTGCCTCGTATGTTGCAGGGCTCGCCCGCAAAAAGCCACGTCAAGCCGCGAAAGCGATCCTACATGCCTACCGATTCCGCCCCTCTGCCAGGAAGGTCCCATGGCATGGCGGCGCATTGTTTGTTCCAGGTATGTACTGGAATCGCGGTGAAGCAAGACAGCTCGTTCGCCAACTTCTCACGTGGTATATTTGGTGCCATCGCAACAACCTCAAAAAACAATTCCGTCAGATACACAACAACATTCGCAGTCTTCAGTTGGCCCGTGCGGCAGGGTATCGCAGCCCAGGATGGCGCAAGGTTGACCTACGCACCTGGATCAGATTGTGGAGATCTGCCACTAGCTGTCGAGAAGTCAAATCCATGTTCCGCATCCAAAAAGCCGAGCGAAAATACGCCAGACTACTCCAACAAGTGGGCTGCCGCTAACAGCAAGATGACGGAGAGACAAGAGCCCTCTTACGAAGGCTCTTTTCTCTCCATATAAAAAAAGTAGGAGAGCATTATGTTCCAGACACTCCGTTGGATTGTAGGGACAACATTGTTTGGATTGGGAGTGATGTGGTTTCAGCCACTTCTCGCCTTTCAACCCACATCAAAGGCCAAAGGTATTCATACAAAAAAGAAAGCAGCGGTATTCAAAAGAATGCCACCCAATCAAGCGGCAAAACAGGGCTCACTTGGCAAAGCTCCTGCTCAACAAAATGACCAGGATTGTGATACAGGTTGTGCTTCTCATGGCAAGCTCAAAACGCCTGCTCGCTCACAATGGATGCAAGCCTTATTGAAGTTTGCCAAAGAGCCTTTACAGAGTGGAAGTCCCGGACTGGAGACATTGCTGTTTCATGGCGATATGTCACGCAAGCAGTTGACGCTCCGTCAAAAGCTTCCTCTCCCTCAAGCTCACATCGCATTTCTTGCCAAGGAGCTGCGTCGAACTCACGCCAGAATTGCGATAAGGATCCGCACAGAGAACGGTATTATGGCCGCCTCTGTCACCCCTCAAAAGGTTCAGATTGGCCATCATTTTCACTTGAAAGCCAACAAGACGATTCAGTTGCAAGTACCTTCCTTTGGAGGGAGAATCGAAAGAGTTGGACTCAAACATCTTTGGGTCCGAATATGAGCGGAAGGTGTCCACTTTGTGGCAGGACCGTGGTTCACGGTTCTCAAAAATGGAAGTTCCTGGAAAAAACTCGATACCATCACCCTCAGTAACGGCAAACGCAACGTCCTCGCCGACATTGAAATCCACGTTAAATTTTAGCCTGAATCAAAGCTCAAAAACAGGCAAACGCAACATCCTCGCCGACATTGAAATCCACGTTAAATTAGAGCCTGAATCAAAGCTCAAAAGCTGTGAATCAAGTGCTACTATTGAGACTCTTGAGCCACGTTTAATTTGGGCCAGGAGCAAATTAAAAAAGCAAGGTATGCCAGTCTCATACGCCTCAAGACTTTGCACAAAGAGAGGTCATCACGTCGAGATACTTTGGTACCAACGCCTCCCACGAGAGATGTTGAAGTTTCACAGGAGGCTCTTGTCGAAGGATCTCCACTTTGGCTGCGAGCTGCTCCAGATGCTCAGCCAGGGCATCCGCTTCTGCCTCTGCATCGTCGATAGAAGAGGGATAGCGACAAACCTCTGGCACCCAGTCTTGGTATGCGAGCCTATCAGGGGCAACAGGCAGGCACCCCAAGGCTGTCGCCTCTAGCAAGGCCAACCCTTGAAACTCATGCAGTGCTGTGGAGACAGCAACATCACAACGCTGTAGTAGGTCGAGGTAGTCAGAGCGTTGAGGCACAAAGCCCCAGGTCTCGATATGAGATGGAAGTCTGCGTTTGGCCTCTGCAAAGCACTCTGGCCGCCTTCGAAACTGCTGCCCCACCACATGCAAGCGAAACTTTACTCTTCGATCAGCTACGATCTCTAAGGCTCGAAAAAATCGATCCGGTGCTTTGTCGTATTCCCACCGATGATTCCATACCAGGGTCAAAGGTCCTTCAGGGATTTCTGTTCGCTCTTTAAAGAAAGATGCTTCGACAGGCACAGGGAGAACACCGCTGCATGCCTTTATTTGATGAACCACGTCTTTGGGAACAAAGTCCGGCATTCGACGCAGAAGCTCTTCCGCTCCCTGTAAAAAGGTATTGCGATTGTAGTGTGAGTTAAAGAGAACGTGATCAGCGCACAAAGCATTGTATAGATTATGAATGCAAAAGTGGAGGACCTCGCGGCTCATTTCAGAACGAACAGGATACGCAAACTGGTTCTCATGAAAATAAACAAGGGTTGGACGTTGCCCGAGAGCAGGGACCAGTCCACGCAAGACAGGTAGATCAACCATGGAGGTGGCAATCACCAAGTCGTACTCAGCTTCCAAGGTTTCTCGCTCAACCATGGACCAATACAGAGGATTGCCTCGTAACCGCCAACTAAAAAAGCGCGCAGGCAATGATAAGACCGTCCAATCCCAATGTGGGAAGGAGCGGACCAAGCCTTCACGCCAGCGCTGATGACTGGAAGCATCATAGGCAGAGAGAAGAAGGACTCGCATGTGATCAGGGAGGCAGGCAGAGTGCGTTGTAGGAGATCTCAATCAAAGTACCTGCGGCGGGAACAGCACCTTTACCAAAGTTGACGCTATTGTTTGTAGCGTCATAGGTCCAGCCATTGTTGCCACCTTGTGAAACAGATTGACCATTGACCTTGACCCGAATGGTTTTGCTGTCAGCAGGGCGACTGAGAAAGAACTGGGAGCGATAACCAAAGGTAACAGCCCCCAAGCTGCTGAGAGTGGAACCCCAGTTGGTGCTGGTAATATGCGAATAAATTCCGCGCAAAGCCTGCACAACCGCACGATACCGACACCCCTTTCGTTGGCAGGTCGTTGTGGGCGGACCAATGGCCGAAACGCGAATTTTATCGGGGTGACGCAACCCTTTGAGGCTGCGTAAAAAATTAATATAAAAGTTCACAATCCGTGTCGAATAATCGGGTTCATCCGAAACATACACAATGGAGAGCGATGCATTGGGGCGATAAAATCCTTTGTTACAGCCTGTGAGAGAGGGACTTGAAAGAGCCAGGTAGGATGTCTCTAGTCCTCTCTCTGTAGGAGAACCTCGGGTACCCACTCTCACATTGGCAGCAAGAACCGACGATAAGTTGGGTGTATTGGGAGTCACAACCTTAACGGTGCCTCGCAAACATCCTCGACCACGTGTATCCGTTGTGATCACACCAATATGATAGTCCACCTTAAGCTTGGAAGCCCACGCAATAAAAGATTGGAAGTTTCTAGCAAGATTCGACTGGTCGTTCCCCATCGATCCAGAGTCATCGATATCAAAAAGAATATCAATTTGTGGATTTTTAAGTTGTCGAAAGACATCTTTTTGTGCGTCGGTACTGACCCCTTCTCCGCGCAGTCCCGCGAGAATGGGAGACTGTCCAACAAGATTATTTGAGATCTCAAGAGTCCCCAGATCCGGTCCAAGATCCCGGGCAACATAGGAGAGCTGTACTGTCATAGATTGACCAAAGGGGATCGTTTTTGGAAGATTTGGAGCCGCTTTAATCCGAAACTCTTGGCTCTTGGTGTTTGTTGTTTTACCAAACGCTATCTTAGTGACAGTCGCTGTTTTTTTGCAGACATTAAAGATCTCCAGAGGCCGTCGTGAGCTGCTGCAACCAACCTTCACGGAACCAAAGTCGAGAGGGTTCGGGAGAGCCTCCAGACAAAGAGTTCCACTCGATCCCACAAGCTTAATCGTGATGGGCTTGCCCCGAGAGTCATTGGAGGTCAAGACCATGGTGCCCTGAAAAGAGCCAGCCCTTGACGGTGTAAAGGCAACCGTAACTGTCAACTTCGACCCCGAAGGAATGACCTGCCCTTGCGGGGGCAATTTAGTATTGGTTGAAAACACGTTACTTGGGTTGGGGCTGAACGTTAGCTTCGTAACAAAGCAGTCACCAAACCCATGGTTTGTCACAACCACCGGAAGCTGACGTGACCTTCCTGTACTTAAGAAGCCAAACTGCAAAATGGTTGGCTTGGGTACCAACTCACAAGGGTTGGTGGAGGCCAGCTTTGAGGAGAGAGGGATTTTAAGTTGAGGTGAGTCGGGGTCATCGGAGTCCACAACCATCTCACCTTTGTCATCTTTGGCATCCTGGGCTGAGAATTTTACCAGAAAATCAAGCTTCTGACCTGGACCAAGGATCTGCGCCGAAGGAGGAGGCAAAAAGAAAGAAAACTCTTTGCTGGTGGTCTTGGAAAAATAAGCTCCCTTGTAGGTACAAGGCCGATTCCCCTGGTTCACAATCGTAACTTGCTTACGCTCTCCTTTTGTAAAATGTAACTGTGTCGGTACAGACACAAGGTTACACCCTTGCGCCTTCGCCGCCAACTCAACCTTGAGTTCAGGAGAATTCGGATCATTGCTGGTGACCTTCACCGTACCCGTGTCATCTTTTGTGTCTGTAGAGATGTACTGAACATCGATCTTCGCAGACTTCCCCGGCTCGATCATCAAGGGAAACGTCGTCAGGTTGGGCAAGTCAAAATCCTGACTCGTCCCGCTCCCCAATGTAATACCTTTGATCTCCAATCGAATGGTGCCTTTATTAAAGATCACAAAAGATTTCGTATCTTTTGTACCCACAGCGGTTGTATCAAAAACTAATTTCAGAGGCTTGATCTCGATAGCAGGAGCCGCGATCTTACTCACTAAGCGGACAGGGTACGTCGGAGACGCCTTTGTGTTATTGCGCAAGATCAGATTTTCATCTGCAATCGGCTTCTTCGGTGTATAGGAGATCTTGACGGTGACAGACTTACCCGGTGCGATGTCGAGTGGAAACGCCAGATTGGTTTCGATGGCAAATTCTTTTTCAATATTCTTTTCAAATTCAGCACCAAAGATCTGTAAAACAGCAGCACCCTTATTCCGAACAGTGATCGTCTTTGTCACTTTGTCACCCGGCTTTACCGCACCAAATTCAACAGGATTCGGTACGACAGAGATAACGGCAGACAGCTCCGTCGAACGCAGAGGAATTGGAAATACGCCCTTTGCGTCTGCATTCTTTGCATTGCTAATGGTTTTGATATATCCCTTCGCACTGCCAGCACGCTTGGGTTCGTAACGAACCCGCAACGACACCGTCTTCCCCGGTTGAATCACCAGGGGAAGAGTTTTCTTCGTAAGCAAGGAGAAAGGTGTTCCAGCAGTCTCATTCACAACCGATAACGCGGAGATCTTGAGTTCACCGCGCCCGGTATTTTTGATGATCACTTCACGAGTCAACTTGTTCCCAATCGGGACAGACTCAAAGATCAAAGCCTTGGGAATGGATTGGATCTCTGCTTCGATGGAGAGAGGTATCCCATTGTTGCAATCACACCCCTGAGCAATGACCGTCACTGCCATCAACGCAAGCAGGAGCAACATTCCAAAACGCTTCAGGTCACGTTGTCGATCTCTCATAAGCAACTAACACCTCCACAAAAAACACATCACAGTAAGCATCCAAATGACGACATGCATGGACATAAAAAAACTTCGCACTCTTGTGCGAACAAGACCTCTGACTCCCATAGAAACACATAGAAAGCGGATTTGTATCACAAGAAGAAACATGCACCATGGAAATCAATGCATGCCAGAAAGGAAAGGCAACCGATTATAGTGATGATACAGCAGCTTTGTCCAGAGGGAGCACGGCAAATTCTTGTTGCGTTGTCGGTCCTACGATGTTCCAGAAGAGGCTCTCCCGGATGATTGGGAGACAGCCATTCCCTCAAAGCCCAGGGGCGTGGTCCACATTCATCATGGTTTCAACGTCCTCCACTTCTTTCACGATGGGTAAGCCCAACACACGTGCTCCGCCAGGAGTCACAAGCACGTCATCTTCAATCCGAATACCACCAAAAGACAGATAGGAGGCGACAACATCATAACGGATGAAGGATGCCAGTCGATGTTCGCTGTGCCACATATCAACGAGGGCAGGGATGAAGTAGATCCCAGGCTCAACTGTCACGACATAGCCTGTTTCAAGAGGACGAGACAAACGTAAGAAGTTGAGTCCAAACTGAGAGCTACGAGACTCACCAGAAACATAGCCGACACGATCTCCCAGATCTTCCATATCGTGAACATCTCCTCCCATCATATGTCCGACACCATGGGGGAAAAACAATGCATGGGCTCCTTCTGCAACAGCATCCTGTGCGTTGCCTTGCATCAACCCAAGATCGATCAGCCCTTGGGCGATCGTCTGGGCAGCCACCAGATGCACATCACGATAGGTAACACCCGGTCGGATCGCGCCGATCGCGTCCAGTTGAGACTGCAACACGACGTTGTAAATGTCACGCTGTCGGATCGTAAACTCACCATCGATGGGCCAGGTCCGGGTGATATCGGAAGCATACCCAGACGGTGTCTCAACTCCCATATCCACCAACAACAAACGCCCAGATTCGAGAGAGTCATCGTAATCGTGAGTATGAAGAGTTTCACCGTGATGTGTTACGATCGGAGTAAAGGAAAAGTCCCATAACTTCTCTCGAACCCGCTTGTAGAAATGGCCCAACAGAGAAGGCACTGGCAGCCCTGGTTGAGTCATCGCCATCGCTTCATGAAACATCTCAGAAGTCAGTGCCAAAGCCTCTTCGATCGCCTCCACCTCCGCTTCCGTTTTGCAAGAGCGCTGCGCCACAACAGCCTGAGCCAATGCCTCTGAAAAACCGTGCCTTACTTGCTCAGGTGTCCGTTCCAGAAGCGAACACAGCCGCAACGTAGTGCTCCCCAAATAGGGCGGTAAGTACAACAAGTTGTCCACCTTCGCGAGGTATCCTTGCAACGCACGAATGTCTTCCCAAGAAGAGAGTTCTCCCTCTTGGGCACGCTCCTCCAACGAAGGTTGAGGACCTTCCCACACGATCGTATCCATAGCAATCGGATGCCCAAACAAGATCTCTTTGCCATCTGGAAACGACAAGACAGCAACGTTCGGAACAGAGATTCCCACATAGTACAAAAAGTGAGAATCCTGACGAAAAGGCATATATGGATTATCCGGATAATTCCGAGGCTGCAAGGTCGCCCCCATCCACAAGATGACACCATCGTCCACGCCCAAACTCCGATGCAATACCTCACGTCTCGCACGATATGTCATGTCCTAACACCTCATCTATATTACACATGTATTGTTCTGAGCCCAAAGCGCAGAAGCTCTTTATTGCAGTGGATATTTGGTGAGAAAAAAGTCTTTGCCTGGCTGATGACAGCCAGTGCATAGTTGGACCCCTTTCCCATCAGCGATGTAGCGAACCCCACGCTGAGAGACAAAGGCCTCAAACCAATACCAACCCCGCCCCCCCGGCTCCTTCTCATCAACCTTGACCATCACCGCCCACCCTCCGGGTGTGGTAAGATCCGCCTCATACAGTTGCTTAATCGCAACAGAGCCTTTGGGATGAGACGTATTTCCAGCCTTCAAAGACTTCTCCAACACGTCGTTGATATAAACCAAAGCCCCAGACTTATGAGGCCCCTGCGTCTGATGAGGCTTGGACTCACGAGACCATGTGCCATAGGCTCCTGTCTTGAGATAGGCAAACAAGGCATCTGCTGTGGTGGGGATCACTGCAATTGATGCATCCGGCTCTGGTTGTGTTTCCGCTGTTGTACTCGTACTTCCCGAATCAACAACAGGTTCCGAAACTCCCACCTCCGCCCCTCCATCGGTTGGTTCTTCTGGAGGAGGCACATACAACTTACACCCAGCTTGCGAACCGTACAAAAAGAGAACACCCAACCACCATGCAATCCATCGTATCATACCAAACTCCCACAACGACGACCCAGCCAACAGCTCCCAACAACTCAACCACCAACTACTTCACCACAAGTTTCTGCGTCCAGGAACCGGTGTTGTTGTAGACATCTGTAATGGTGATGCTCACATCATAGGTACCTGCGGGTAATCTCGTCTTGGTTTGAAGTTTAAAGCCTGAAGAGAGAGCTACAATCTTTTGTGTTTTCTCCATACCTTTGTCATCGCGAGATGCGATAATCGTTTGAGACATCTTTTTGCGCTGATTCAGTTCCTTTGCTGTCACTTCAGCAACCTTTTTTCCTGCTTGTGAGAAGGTAATTTTAAGCGCAACAGGTTGTTTGTCGGGCAAGGGTGGACCAACTCTCCAAGTGACAAGTGGCGAACGAAGGCGATGCCCCGCAGGTGCTAAGAGAAAGCCCGACTTTCCATCGTCGTTTGTTCCCGCAGGATAAGACACCCACCCCTCGATACTTTGACCTTTGTATGACACACCCCAAATCTTCAACTTGTCGGAAGGTATGATCGCAAAACTATCCGTTTCGAGCTTATAGGGGACACGCTTGTCACCATCCCAGCTGGTTCCTTCCACACGGAATCGATATATCCCAACAGGAAAGCTCTCAAGCTCTTCAAAGAAGTAGCTGTAGTGAAATGAGGAACGAATCTTTTTCCACGACATAATCATACGATGCCCAGAGTCATCGTAAACACGAACACCGTTGAGCATATAGTCCTTAAAAGAGCCACCTTTCTCTTTCCTCTGCAGGATGGGTCGAGGCGCATCTGTACCGTTAAACCCACCTGTAAAGACAAAAACAAATGGATTATCCATACGACGATATTGTTTGGGTGGCTGCTTCACCATCTTGCCAGCATCAGGACTTTTTTCCCGGGGAACCTCGATCTTCTTAATGTCTAACTTGTAAAAGTCTTGAGGCAAGATACCCGTCTCATTTTTCTCTTTTTTCGGTGTAGTTAGCTGCATCACAAGAGCTTTGGCTTCTCGGGATAGAAAGTCCCCAAACTTCGGTCCCCAAATATTAGTTGCCGCTTCGTAACCCCCCTTCATCCAGTCATCTTCAGAAAGGATATAGAGGTGGTGGTCTTGTGCATAACCCATAACAACATGGTCTTTGATCTTGCCACCACTCTCTTTCGCAACACTCTGCACAAATCGGTTGGCCAGAATCGAGGTCACCTCCCCAGGAAAGCTAGAGATAAACAACTCTCCAAGACGTAAGGCTGTCAAACGTGTCTTGGAAAACTGTGAAACAGAAGCACCATTCAAATCAAAAACAGAGAAGGCACATCGTAGCTTTCCATCCACATGTTTCTCCGGCTTCTTGGCACTAATCCCCTTTTGGACACATTGAAATGCACCATACCGATGAGGCTGTTTCTCTCCCTGATACACTCGGTAAAACTCATCCTTCTTATAGCCGATAGCATCGCGGGTTATGCCCAAACGTTTGTTCGCGATCTCCAACGTAATATCAGAACGCATTTTAATCTTCTCATACATGGGACCGATATGTTGGGATGCAAGATAACCCAACATCTGCATCTGCTGTGTGCCCTTGTGATCGAGATGGTCACCACGAGGAGAGACATCACCTGCACTACCCTGCATAAAGAAAACTTCAACGCGCTTTTTGAGCTTTCCCTCCAAATACTCTTGTAACTGAAACTCCAAACCTCCTCCTGCATCATTGGTAAGAAAGGTATTCTCTGAGATCGTTCCATGCATTGGAAATGTAACCAATGCCGCAAGCGGAGTGCCATCCGCTTTATCAATCCGCATCACCAACAGCGTAGGATTCTTTTGACTGGGCGACTCCCTCCTTCGATCCGAGAAGATCCGCCCCTGGGGATCAAAGTTACGATCGAGCACATACCCAAATTTCCCGGGAGCGAGGTTTTTATTCGCCAAGATAATGGCCTTGGCAAAAGAATCTGA
>JALTMC010000663.1 GCA_027005175.1 Myxococcales bacterium | reverse complement strand
CTTTCCAATATCTACATTTCCCTTTGCATAGATCGCCTTGCGAGCCTCATTTCCTGCTGAGATGACAATATTCACACCAGGTTGAACAATTCCTGTGATGAGTCGCTCATCCAGCGAACTACCATCAGCAGGACCGTTGTTGTCGCCTAGACTCATGCTGATAACAAGAGGTCGTTTGAGCTGTTTTGCAAGTCGCACCAAATAATTGATAGCATCGATTACGCCTGCGGAATCTTCTGCATTCTTTACAATGACAAGATCTGCTCCAGGAGCGATTCCTGAAAGCTTTCCTCCTCCTGCGGCTACCCCTGCCACATGTGTTCCATGGCTATCAGTGTCAAGACTACGGATGCTGGTAATATCACATTTTGTCATCGCAGCGTTTATCTCGACACGGGTGTATTCGACACCATAATCATCACGGCCTGCAAGTTGTGCGCTGGGAGAGTTATCATTCCCTGTTGGCACTAGCGTTTGATCCCACAATCGCAGGACCCTAGACTGCTTGTTGCGAATAAAGTCTTGATGACACCAATCAATTCCACTGTCGACAATGCCAATCAGCACTCCCTTCCCGGTGAGTTTCTCTTTCTCTCGAACACTACTGGCTCCAATACCCATTGAGCGAGATGGATTCTTTGCAAGATCTCCACCTGTGAGATTACTCGCCACAAGTTGAATCGTTTGGGAGTAGATTAACAGTGCATAGCGACCAAATACACCTGTCTCTACTGGATGTATGCGAAGGTATACCTCGCCAGGAGCAGCGAATGTATACGTAAGTTTTGCATGTGATTTGGGAGTGGGGTGAGGATCTGTTACACCCTGTGGAAGAGGTTTACCTATTGTGGGCGCATCCCGATCAATCACTGTATTGCAGTCTTTGTCTTTACAAAGAGATAGTTGTATTCGCCCATCGTTTCGAGCCGAAGCTACTTCTATTTGTACTTGACCTGCCTCCACAACCGTCAACTTATAAATCTGTTGAGAGACCTGCTGTGTTAATGTTGATGTTGTTGAGATTACCTGTCCTCCTGCAACATAACGTCGCAAAAAAAGGCGCTTTGCTGCTTCAGCTCGCACTACCACTTGTGATTGAAGCAAATCTCGCAATCCAGCAATCGTAGCCCTTGCTGTATAAATTGAACCATTACGAGAATAACGCTGCAACCCTGGAATTCTGGGGAAAGTCGCCCCCAGTTGCAGTTCAAGCAGCAGCTTGATACGTCCCTGTTTGTCGCGAAGAAGCTCTCTCCGCAACAAGCCTTTGTTGTTGACTGCTGCCATCAAGCGAGCATCCAGCCGGGCTGGCTGATTACGTGAAGTCGAGACACTCGCTGTGGGTGCCAGGGCTTGTGTTTTCTCTTGGAGATGGGACTCTTTCTCAGAGCGCTGACAATAAGGCAAAAGAAGAACACTACAAGCGATAAGAAGAACTCCAAACACTGCTCCTACTCGTGACATCATATAACTCCCCTCTGTTTTTATCCATCATCTAATTCATTCCAATGGGAGTCCGAGCATAACATCATTATCGTTTTTCAGATAGTGTCACAGAGCGGCCTATATTGACGATGCCGGGGGCGGCCAAACTGATGATGTGGGGGGCACCCAAACTGACGACCAAAGAGCGGCTGACGATGCCGGGGGCGGCCAAACTGACGATGCCGGGGGCGGCCAAACTGATGCCCTCCAACGACAAGCATATCTTGGTTTCCAATCCAGGCAAAAACTCAACTTACTCCTCCATTGATGACAGGGGAGCCTCTTGTCTCAAGGAGGTTCAGGGTGGCTCACTTTTCATTTGCAAGGTCAAATGTTCAGTTGTTATTTGGCCATCTTGCGTGTGTAAACACCGACAAAGACGGTCATCAAGAAGAGTCCAAGAAAGCCTTCCGCCACACAAGACAAGGGATGCTCTTTCTGGCTTGATTTCTCGATCGTTGAATGATTCATCGATCGTCAACTCCTTTGGTCTTTCTGACTCATCGATAGATGAAAAAGGGAAGGTCTTTTTGCCTCTTCGGGTATTGGATGAGTTCTATGTGATAGTTTTTGTTGGTGAATGTTGTTTGTTTGTGAGGTGGCATTTGTATTGCTATGGGAAGGAGAAGAGACACGATGAAACAAGACAACAACTCTTGAGACCACACAAACTCAAGAGATTCAAAAGGAGCGAGTCATGAAAAAGTCACAACGCACAACAGTAGCGAGTTTGATGAGTTTGGTTCCGATGTTGTTTACGATTGGCTGTGGGATGCCTCCCGCAGAGACTGATGGAAAGATGAACAGCTCCAAGCAAGCGATGACAAATTCAATCGATTCCTCTCATTTGACGAAGGTTTACAAAGCCCAAAAAATGGTTGCGATGGAGGGCCTTCGACAGGCTCCAAAGGCGAAGATGCGACTGATGCAACCTCCATCGAAAAGCAAGCAACCTTCCTTGGTTGAACCGGCACCAAAGATGAGCTTGAGACCTGAATCCAAACAGAAATGTGGCTCCTTACGTGCCGTTCCTCGTAAAGTGCTTGCTCAAAAACAAGTTGAGTCACGTCAACCTGATGCTGAAGAACTCAAGGACCTGAAAAAGAAATTTCAATTGGTGTGGGATGTGATGCAGCAGGAGCCTGGGCTACCCTTGTATATCTACCTGAATATAAACAACCAGGATGTTCGTTTCATCGAACAAGGAGGCCAAGGTTTACAAGCGATAGAGAGAATTGGAGAGAATAACTTCAGATTGGAATACGAAGCCCACGAAGCCCCTGGAGACTATAGAAAGTCTGTTTTCTTCAAATACCAAAAGAATACTTATAAACTCTCGATCTGCTACAGTGTTCAATAAGTTCTCTCCAAAAATGGAACACTCAAAACCCTCATAATCGAGGGCTTTCTTGTTTTTAGAAGCTTCCCTTTTGAGAGCAATCGTTCTCTCCGCTTTCGTTTCACTCCATCCAACTCTTCTGCCATTCTTTGGCTCCTCCGTTGCTTCCATCTACGTATTATTATACTGTACTCTTTACAAGCCTTTTCTTGTTGTTGATGAATCGTTACGAGCTTACGTGTTGTAGCTCTTTTCTGTGCAGGTGATTGGAATGGAGCCTTTGATTGAGGGCAATCGCTGGAATCTTGGATTGGGTCTTCTGGTAAGTCTCTTGGGTGCTTTTGGGGGGACTTTCTTTTTATCGCACCACATCCCTCCTCTTGGGAATTTCCTTACGCAGCTTGCGCTGACGTCTGGCCTTGCTGCTGTTGAGATTGTAGCTGCAATAGGGTGTGCGATCGGTGTTAGCCGGGTGCTCGGTGTCATTCTGAAAGAACGCCCTACTTTGGCGTT
>JALTMC010000662.1:995-12470 GCA_027005175.1 Myxococcales bacterium | reverse complement strand
CTCTTACAAGGGACAAGTCATCGACAAGGTCATCAAATATCTTGACCGTGAAGATGGCGAGTCTGACGCAGAACTCAAAGCACGCTTGCTTGGTACCGATGATGGCAATGGTAGCCTCTCCAACAAAAAAGTCATCAAGCTTTACAATATCGGCAATCGTTTGAAAGACGAGTTTGGTGGTGAGAAATCCGCCCTCGTTGACAAGTTGCTTCAAAGCCAGGTTGGTGAGTCAGGAAAGCTGGATGCAGACTACCGACGCCACCTTGAACAAAAGAGCATCGCGACTTTATTTTTGACCTTCGACCACGCTGTCAAAGCTGGCGAAATCGAAGTATAACAAAAGACAATGATAGCATCCCATCAAGATTCTGAAGAATTTTGATGGGATGCTTTCATATCCCACAAATCAGACAGCGTTAGCTGTTGATCCGACCTACTTGACCAGTTATCTGTAGGATTATCCCCAACCATAACAGTTGCCTGACCACCCACTCCACTTCATCTGCCTGACCACCCACTCCACTTCATTTGCCTGACCAAAAGGGCAACACTTGCCTGTCCACAATCTGGACAGGCAAGTGTTCGTTGCCTGTCCAGATTGTGGACAGACAGCGAACTCTACTGTGACCCATCGCTGTTCGATACAATAGACAATCCCCTCTTCTTTCAACAATCTACACTCAACCACCGAACCTCATCCACATTGGTATATAATTTGCGGTAGGACTTTTCAGCCCAATGAACTGAAGCATGGCAGGAATCATTGGAACCCCACGAAAAAGAGGAGTCCTACGGATGACAGAGATCTATCCAGAACCCGACAATCAATCCAAAGGCACCCCGTTTGATGCACTCTTGAAGCACTTGGCTGATCACTTTGGAATGGAGTTACTCCGTTATTTGGGAGAATTAGACGAGGTAATCGCCTGCGAATCCGTTGGAGGAGAAGTTGAGATCATGCATCGCCTCAGTGACAGAGTTTGGAAGATCACCCAAGAACGAGAAGGCCAACAGCTCCAGTTCTTGGAACATCTGGAATTTGAATCGAGTTACAAAGCTCACATCGAGCGACGCTTAGGGATGTACGGCTGGGGCCTCTACGAAAAAGAAAAACTCCCTGTTCGCAGTATCGTTTGGTATGTGGGGGAGAACGCTCCCACAGGCTGGCCTCCTGACGCTTGGTTTCGAGACCGTGAAGGCGAGATGCGAGTGGGAGATACCGTTCAAGCCTGGATTCAGTGGAGAGAGATCTGGCTACCAGGCAAATACAATGCTCACGAGTTTCTTCAGACTGCTCCTGTTTTCCTTCTTCCTTTTGCAGCACTGATGAAAGGACTCAACCAACCTTCACTCAAAAAAAGTAGGCCCTTGATCAAAAGGTTACAACGCCTGATACTAGAGTCAGACTTGTCTCATGAGAGGCAACAAGACCTTTTGGCGATGGCTGTATTCTTTCTCTCCCGCAAACACCACATTGACGAACTCAAGGAGATTCTTAATATGGAAACCCTCGAACAAAATCCTTTTGGAAAATACCTCATACAAAAAGGTATTGAAAAAGGTATTGAAAAAGGTATTGAAAAAGGTATTGAAAAAGGTATTGAAAAAGGTATTGAGGTTGAAAAAGAATCATCCCGGTTACTTTTCCTCGATGCTCTCTACGCTCAGGCCAAGCAGCGTTTCCCTAGGATGCGTGAGTCCACCTTAGAGCGACTCCGCAGTCTCTCCTTAGAGCAGCTACAGTCTCTTCTCGTTGCGATGCTCCACTTCGAAGATGCCCGGGCCTTCCGTCAGGCACTCACAAAACTCCAAAAGGAGTCCCCATAAGAGGGAACGAAACTCTATACTTCGCGGGTGCCATACTCTACGAGCTTGGCGATTTCCCAACATGATATAGCACTCACACCAAGACCATCCCGATGCTGCTCTATGCTCAGCTTATCTTTTTTGGTAAGCCGCCCACTTTCATCTGCCAACCCGATCCAAATATGTGTATCCAGCAGTATCAACCCAGCACCCAGACCTTTGTTAAGACTGCTGCCGAGAGCATCCAGAGATAGATGGAGAACCAAGAGAGTTGGCCTTGTTTCACAAGGCGGATCAGGTACAAAAGTGCCAAATAGCCAGAAACTGTTGCAGCGAGTCCTCCAAGGATAAGAGCGAGCCACTCCTCGGGAATACCGTGAAGCTTTCGACCTTCCAGGAGAGTCGCTCCACCGATCGCCGGGATGGCAAGTAAGAAGGACATCCGGGCCGCTTCATCACGTCGCATCCCGAGCAAAAGAGCGACGGCGATCGTTGTGCCTGATCGACTAATACCCGGTAGGATGGCAAAGCCCTGCGCGAGACCAAGAACCAAAGGCTGCCACCATTTCAACTCGGAAATCGTGGTGCCACCATCATCATTTGAACGCGTAAACCATAAGATAAGACCAGTGATCGCAAACAATATGCCGATAGCATTGAGAGAAGCAAAAGCGTGCTCTAACTGCTTGCGAAACGCAATACCAATGAAGCCGGTCGGTACTGTCGCAACCCCAATCCAAACGATCTCACGAAGTGTTGACTCTTGCCAAAATCGCTGGACAAAAGAACCCTCCTTCTTTTCCCCCACAAAAAATTCCTTTGAACCTCTCAGATACTGTAGCAATGAGCTTCGATAAACCCAAAGAATGACAGCCAGAGTGCCGAGATGTACGACAACATCAAACAGTATCTGCTCTTTGGGTTGGTAGCCCAAGATCTTCTGACCCACAGCCAAATGTCCACTGGAAGACACAGGTAAAAACTCTGTCAAACCTTGTAGAATCCCCAGACCAATAGCATCGATTACCCGCATCACATCCCCTCAGGCTTAATTCAAATTATTTCCATGATAGTTTCTCATAACAAACTCCCTCTACCACATTGAAACACACGCAAAGCTATGTTATTGATTCACGCATCATTCCCTTCGATAACGCAATTAGACCTAGAAGCACAAGTTAACGGACAATGGCAAAAACAAAAACTCCTGCAAGCAAGAAGAAGACCAGCACCTCTAAGAAGAAGGTGTCACCCACGAAAAAGACAACACCTTCAAAAGGATCGACGTCTACCCAGACGACTGCAACAAAGAAAAAACCTGCACCCCGAAAGACGTCCCCCCAAAAAGCCACAAGCAAGAAGAAGACTTCAACCAAGAAGACCGCTTCCAAAGTTGCCGCCAAGAAGGCCGCTTCCAAAGTTGCTTCCAAGAAGACCGCTTCCAAAGTTGCTTCCAAGAAGACCGCTTCCAAAGTTTCTTCCAAGAAGAAGAAGACTTCGACCAAGAAGAAAGCTCCCCAAAAAGCGAGCTCCAAGAGAGCCGTTTCCAAAGCGGCACCCAAACAACAAGTGGCGTCCAAGAAGACATCTTCAAAAAAGAAGGTGGCGTCCAAGGAAACATCTTCAAAAAAGAAGGTGGCGTCCAAGGAAACATCTTCAAAAAAGAAGGTGGCGTCCAAGGAAACATCTTCAAAAAAGAAGGTGGCGTCCAAGAAGACATCTTCAAAAAAGAAGGTGGCGTCCAAGAAGACATCTTCAAAAAAGAAGGTGGCGTCCAAGAAGTCGGCTGTGACAAGGCCTGCGGCCAAAAAGTCAAAAGATACGCAAGTAACGCCAGTACAGTCTAGCAATGTAGACGTACAGGAGAAAGAAAAGGCAGCAACAGGAGAGAATCCTCTGGCAGCATTTCGTCAGATGGTTTCAAAGCGTCGGAAACGAGGGGGAGTGGAGCCCTCCTCTACAGAAGCACAGAAGGAGCAGAAAGAGCGGAAACCAAGGGCGTCTTCCAACAGAGCGTCTCGGTCGGAGCAGCGCAACGTTGAACAACGCAGAGACTCGCAAGCTTCTTCAAGTGTACAGAGACCGGATGATGGTACAGTGCTGGTGCGAGAGTTCCACCCGGATATCGTGCCAGGTGGTGGTTATATTCAACGTCGTGTGTCTCGCGATCGGATTCCCTTGGGTGCTGAGATACTCTCTGAGAAAAATGAGCCCAGGCTTCGCCGTTCAGAGAGCCAACCTTCACATTCAGAATCAAACCAGGTTGCAGGAGGTTTCCCAACAGGGGGGATCCTTGATGCAGGACGCCGCTTGATGTCGGAAGGACGCCTGAAGAATCAAGAGCGAAACAACGAGGTGACCAAACCAGTCCAGCAAGAAACGAAAGAAACGAAGGCTTCAAAGCCTACGCAGTTGGCACAACCGGCGACCACTGGCCCTACGCAGTCAGCGTTATCGAATCCTGTGTCTCCCGCCGGGCTTGGAAGTTCCTTTCTATCCGGGCTGCCGACACGCAGCGCCACTCCTGTCACAAATAGTGCGGCCAAGCAGGCCCTGCATGCAGCGTTTGGTGGTGCATCGTCGTCCAAGCCACCATCTTTAGGGGGAGAATCGCAAGCAGGTGCGATGGCGAAGCCTGCACAAACGCCTTCACGAAAGCCTGGAATGATCCTTGATGGTCGAATCATTGATACGGATGAATCCAAAGAACAGGCCCACTTTACATCGTTTCATGCATTGCCTTCCCCCCATAAGTTACTGAACCTCTACGAAGTCGAGATTCAGACGGAGAACAAACGAAAAGTACATGGACATTTGCTGCTTTGGCCGGAAGGGAAACTACCGATCGCAGCTCGTGTGAATGACAACGACCCACGCCCTCAAGTACTGGCAGAAGAAGGCGTTCGTGGATTAGGCGTAGAAGAACGTCTGAAAGACCTGCAACGTTGGAGTATGAGAGAGTGGTGGGATGCCTTTCGAGAAAAAGAGCAGCAGCCTCTCGCTGCCTGGTCAGGGACTCGTGTGGTTCGAGACACTCATCAACTGGCGTTACTGCACGATCCAGGCTATCAGGTTTTCCGTCTATACCAAGCCCGACACCATGAGCTAACAGGTAGCTTCCCGATGCTTATGGTCAACGAGGGGAAGCTGTCCTTTGCTTTTGTCAACCTTGATGGTTTGGAAGAACGCGAGCGCATTACGACAGAGCGCATGAAACAGATCCTTGGAAATACAGCTCCTGGAACCCTACCTTCTCTGCTGTTCAGTGCCCCTCCTTTCCACCTCGACGGTGAAGCCCTGGATCTACAACAACCAGAGAACTTTGCGTTGCTGCGCGATCAGCTGGAGTATCTCTTTCAATACCCAACACTCGAACTTCCCGATCCCCTCGGTGGAACGGGTTCGATTCGAATTATGCTGGGGCTTTGGGAGATGAGCCAGGACAATGCTCTCGCAACTCAGATGCGCCGTGATGCTGTTCAGGAACGCTGCCTAACTCTGCGGGCCAGCGCGGGGTATCTTTCGGATATTGTACGCCGGGAACTGTGGCGCCACAAAGAAAAACCTGCCCGGCTTTGGAGCGGATATACCCCAAAGCAAGTAGCAGATGCGATTCGAGACAACCTGTATGTTGACTTTCACAACATGCAAGGCTTTCAACCCAAAAACCAGGGGGAATACCAGTACCACCCTGAGAGTGGGGAGTTCCAAATCGTGTTGCGTCGTCGTCGTTGCAATCATACGCTGTTGCTACAAGGCAAGCAGAAGCGCAAGGGAATGCTGGGTGTGTTGTCGTTATACGGAGACCAAAAAAGAGACGGCCTCGATCCACTTGCTGACTACAGCACGTTGCTGAATGACCAGCAGTGGGATGCACTGTGTCCTGGTCTTCAATGGCAAAATGGCTGGATGATGGCACCCGGCGAAGAGAGCCGAAGTATGTGGGCCGATCGTGCACAGAGACCTGTAGCACCAGTAGTCCGTCATATGCCACCCTGGCATCGCGGTGTTGCGCTTGGAATGTATTTGCTCGATTCCTGATGGGAGCGAAAGGGAGAATTCACAATGTCGATGGTTCATCATTACAAAAGCAATCTTCGTGATATCAAGTTCAACTTGTTTGAGTTTCATCAAATTCAAAATACATCGTTGAACCAGGAACATTTCGAGACCATGGATCAAGAGACGATCGAGAGTTCTCTTGATGCTTTCGAAGAACTCGCAACCCAAGAACTTGCAACGAGCTTTGCCTCCGCTGATCGAGCGGGGTTAAAACTTGACAACAAAGGGAATGTCACTCTACCTGATGGTCTCAAGAAGACCATGGAGACCTACTATGCAGGCCAATGGCAACTCTACGGTTTGCCCGAAGACATCGGAGGGATGGGTGCCCCTCCCTCGGCGAACTGGGCTCTGTATGAGCTTCTTGTCGGTAGCAACCCCACTCTCGCGTACTACCTTCTTGGAGCTTATATCGCACAGATCATCTTTGAATTGGGCACAGACCGTCAAAAAGCTCGCTTTATCGAGCCAGCCCTTGAGCGCAATTGGGGCGGAACGATGGTCCTTACGGAGCCTGGAGCTGGCAGTGATGTCGGTGCAGGTCGGACCAAAGCCAAACATGTGGAAGATGACATCTGGGAAATCGAAGGGGTCAAACGATTCATCACCAACGGTGATTATGACGCAACAGAAAATATCCTTCACCTTGTCCTTGCCCGCCCTGAGGGAGCCGTGGAAGGAACCAAAGGGCTCTCGATGTTCATTGTTCCCAAGTTTTGGGTCAATGAAGATGGCAGTCTGGGTGAACGCAACGGTGTATACTGCACAAACATCGAAAAGAAGATGGGGATCAAAGCCTCAGCCACATGTGATATGACCTTTGGAGATGGTGCTCCTGCACGTGGTTTCCTTGTCGGTGGAAAACACAACGGCATCCGACAGATGTTTCGAGTGATCGAATATGCTCGCATGGCTGTGGGTGTCAAATCCGCTGCCACCTTATCCACGGCCTATCTGAATGCTCTTGAATACGCCAAAGAGCGCATCCAAGGACCTGATCTCCTCAAAGCCGCCGACAAAAGCTCACCTCGGGTTACCATCATCTCACACCCCGATGTGCGTCGGATGTTGATGCACCAAAAATGCCACGCGGAGGGAATGCGTGCTCTCTTCTCCTACACAGGATGGGTACAAGACCAAGTTGCAATTCGAGGTGGACACCTGGCGGAAGAAGCACGTGAATGGCACCGTCGCAACGAGATGTTACTCCCTCTGGTCAAAGGTTACAGTTCGGAAAAAACATACGAACTGTTGTCTCTGTCCCTCCAATGTTATGGAGGTGCTGGCTACGTTCAAGACTATCCCATAGAGCAATACATTCGTGACCAAAAGATCGACACCCTCTATGAAGGTACAACTCATATCCAAGCACTCGACCTGTTTTTCAGAAAGGTCGCCCGAGATGGAGGGGAGACCTTACGGTCCCTCTTGGGAGAAGCCAAGCAAACACTGGTTCAACAAGAAGGAGGAGATGCTCTCTCAGAAGAGCGAGAGGCATTGGCCAAAGCACTCACGGACCTGGAGAGCATCTTTATGACGATGTTGTCGAAAGTTGGTGACTCACTATATCATGTTGGTCTTCAAGGGAATCGCATCCTCTTCTCGATGACAGAAGTCGTGATAGGGTGGCTCCTGGTTCGTCAATCCGCCCTGGCCCACGAAAAACTCAAAACCACCACAAATGAAGCAGACAAAACCTTCTACCAAAGCAAGATCGCAACCGTCCGCTATTACTGCCGTGAGGTCCTCCCCCAAGTCTCCTTAAATCGCCAGTTGATCGAACAAAGCCGACTCGATCTGATGGAGATCTCGGAAGACCTATTTTAAAATTCCGCTTGCGAACCACAAGAGAGGGGATCAATTTGGCCGATAGGAATACACTCCCATCTGTTCAATTCATGGGAGCGGTGCCTCATGTCCGAGAGTCATCCGGGCTAACTCGAATGATTCACGAACGTTCTGCTACGGCTTGCAAACTCCCGGCATCTACTTCGTCAGGCTTGTTTCGCCGTCTCAACGGTACGATGTACCGTCTGCGAGGGCGATCCTGTGCCTTCCTTGTATCTGCTCGGGCTTTCCGTCGCCTCGCGACGAACAACGTGAATCATTCGGGCTAACCTGGGTTCTTCCCGGCCTGAAGCCGGAGTAAACTCGTTATCACCTCGGGCGGAACAGGTTTGTGAAAGAAGAAACCTTGGGCGAGACGGCATCCAAGCTCTTGGAGCTGTTCACTCTGAAGAGAGTTCTCAATGCCTTCTGCGATCACTCCCAACTGAAGGTCCTGGGCAAGTGTAAGGATCGCCTTCACGATACCAGAGCGGGATTTTTGTCCCCCCATATGTTGGACAAAAGAGCGATCGATCTTCAAAGTATCTAAGGGTAGCAGGTGAAGTCGGCTTAAAGAGGAGTAGCCTGTTCCAAAGTCGTCCATTTGGATCTGAATTCCCATCAGGCGAAGCCGATTTAAACTATCCACAGCGAATTTTTTGCTCTCTAAGAAAGAACTCTCCGTCACTTCGAGCCGTAAGCTTTTGGGATCAAGACCTGTCAGCGTAAGAATGGCCTCCACAGATTCAACCCAGTTCGGCTGAATCAATTCTCTCCCCGATACATTAACACTCATGGTTAACGAGGAATGAAACATCTCGTGCCAGGCATTTAATTGGCGACAAGCTTTCTCAAGAACCCAACCTCCCATGGAAGCGATCAAACCCATATCTTCTGCGATAGGGATAAATTCGGAAGGAGAGACAAAGGAAGCCTGTTTGCGATTCCATCGTAACAAAGCCTCAAATCCAAGAATCGCCCCGTTCTTCATAGAAACAACAGGCTGGTAATACAACGAAAGCTCTTCGCGTTCTAAGGCCCGTCGTAAGTCTGTTTCGAGGGCCAGTCGAGCTTTGACTTCTTCGTGCATCTGGGTATCAAAGAGGGTACACTCTGACTTCCCTTTCTCTTTCGAGCGATACATCGCGATATCAGCGTCGCGCAAAATATCACTTGAATTGGTATATTTCGTTTTGCTGTGAGCCACGCCAAGACTTGCACTACTGAAGACTTCATGTCCTTCCACTTCAAAGGCGGAGCTTAAGTCGTCACGCAAACGTTGGGCAACGACAACAGCATCACGAGGAAGACTTACATCCTCCAGCAACACAGCAAACTCATCCCCCCCAAACCGAGCCACAAGACTCTCTTTGACATCCGATTGAGTTTTGCCTGACCAGTCGGCAAGAGCTTCCCTCTCTGGGTCCATATAAGCAACGGTATCAAAAGAACGCAGAGACTTCTTCAATCGAGATGAGACCTCGACCAACAACATATCCCCTGCACCATGCCCAAGGCTGTCATTCACCATTTTAAAATGGTCCAAATCGATATAAACCACTGCATAATTAAAATCGGGATCACGCTGATTTTTGGCGATCGCAGACTCCAGGCGTTCTAAGAATAACTTGCGATTCGGTAAATGAGTCAACACATCATGGGTAGCGGCACGCTCTCGTAAATCCATTTGCCACCCAGAGATTCGCACCACCTGACCTTCGGTGTCTCGTATCGCAACACCTCGACTTCTCATCCATACAAAGCTATCGTTTTTGTGACGAATACGGTATTCCGTTTCCCAAACATCTTCTGTACTCTCAAGAAAGGAACCCAGAGAGCTTTCAACAAACGTTGCGTCTTCCGGAAACAATCTCTGAAACCACTCTTGAATGTGTCCGTCAATCTCATCATCCCGATAACCCAACATCGCTTTCCAGCGACTCGAATACTTGATGTCTCCCGTCTTTAAGCTCCAATCCCAGAGTCCATCTTTTGCACCGAGAGCGATGTTCTCCATCACTGCGTCGTTTTCTTTGAGTTCCTCCGTGAGACAGTACTTCTCCCAAATGCCGTGGAGAGAATGCTCTAACTTCGGACGTTGCGCTTCTGTTCCTTCTAAGAGTTCGGAGGCCCCTGCATCGAATAAGCTCTCTGCCAGCTCAGCCTGTGGTTCTTTGGTCAACACGATCACAGCACGAAAATGGGAACCTTCTGAGGCTTCTCGAAGCAACTGTAAACAAGTATCCCCAACCACATCATAGTCCACAACACCTATCTCATAAGCCCCCGTTTCCCACTCTGCCACTCCAAGCTCTACCTTATCGCAGAATGTCAACAAAACAGGCTGTTCCAAATCCTTTTCACAAAAGGTACGTAACCATTGAAAAACATTCTGGTCCTCTCCGATAAACAACATACGGAGTGGTGCGACAGAGATCTCAGTGGAACGACCTTCCTCCCAAAGCTCAGACATTGTATTCTTTCCGCCCATAATCCAGTAAGTAAATCCTGCCCTAGCCACATCATTCATTCACCACAAAACAGTTACAGCAGTTGATACACCGTACCAACGGATCCACCGAAACAAACCACATCATTCATCCGAAAAAAACCTCTTATGTTGTGGGCATGGAAACCCCCTCCCGATCGCGGCCCCGGCAGGATCTACAGTGAAGTCCGGCTGGGGCGGGGGTCGTTAACTCTCCGCAAAACACGTACAGCCATTCTAACTTCGTAGCTGATAGACTCTTTATCACATATCTTTTGAAACCATGTGAATCAGAGCAGTTAACCAACAAAGAACGTCTGCTTCGGAAAAAACTTGAAAAGCAATGGATACGAACTTTGGAAAGTTTCGAGAAGAAAATCCGGGAGACAAGAAGCAAAGAAAGATGGACGATCCCAAGGAAGATTAATGAGAGAGACAACGGGATTGGGACGGTTGTTTTGGAAAGGACACAGCCACAGAACGATAAGCAATCGCGTGGTCACCGTTGTGAGCACGCAAAACCAAAAGATTTCGGCCAGGTTTTGACACCTTGAAGTGACTCACAAAAAGACCAGGAGCCTTTTTTAGAAAAGACAAGGGTTGTTGCCCAATCCAACCCTTCAACGAGGTAGCCCCACGAACAAGAACATCAAGTTGGTAGCCCGCAGACTTAGAGTCTTTCGATGAACGAGGTGCTGCATGTTTGGAGCCCTTCAGAGAACCAGTACTAGAATCTTTAGAGCCCTTCGGTGAACCGGATGCTGCATGTTTAGAGCCTTTCGGTGAATCGGATGCTGCATGTTTAGAGCCTTTCGGTGAATCGGATGCTGCATGTTTGGAACCTTTCAGCAAAACAGGGGTAGAGTGTTGGGGTGAGACCTGAACTTGGATAGGAAGACCTGCATCAGATTGAATCGAGACTCTGTGGGTAGACAACGCCTCCACAGCCTTGAGAGCTTTGTATCCTAGGCGGTTTAACTTGCGTAGGCTCGGTGCAGCCTCTGCATGACTCCGATACCAGGGCACAGACGCACTCACAATATAGCGTTTCTTCCCTGCCACCAAAAAGACATTCTCAATCTGGTCGAGACCTCTCGCGCTTCCAGACTTGTTGTAGCTCAGCACACCGCGCCCCCACAGCTTTCTTGCAGCTCGACCGATCTTATTCGGAGTTTTCAGTAACATCTTCTTGAGACCTTCCACATCTTTTTTCGTGATGGGAAAACGCTCCTCCACAGGCAACTCGTCATGCAATACCAAGCGACGAAGCACCTCTTGCAGTTCAAAGAAAG
>JALTMC010000662.1:0-985 GCA_027005175.1 Myxococcales bacterium | reverse complement strand
CCCTTTTTTCCGTGGTCGTAATAGGTAATTCGAGGAGAGCGTCGGAATGTCCGAAGCGGAGAGTACGCCCGCATCAACACCATATGGGGCATTCCATAGCGCTTGCGGCGTTTTTCCTCGTGAAACCGCTTCGCTCCTGCGATTCTCATCAACCGGTCATACTTACGATTGACAATTTTTTTGTACAGATCAGCAGCAGTTCCTCGAAACCGCCCCAAGCGATCGCGAAAGTAGAGTTTCGAGCTACCCGTCAGACCAAACTCACGCAAGGTCAGCAACGCTCCTACCGCAGCCCAGACTTTAACAGTTGAGGCAGGCCAGTACTTTCGACGGGAGTACACAAAACCTGAATCACCAAGACTGAAATACTGGTACGCGGGTTGCCCCACTCCCTCCACCACACGAGTGACAAAAAGATAGGTTCGTCTGCGGTGAGGCAGACGATATCGCATCTTGCGAAACTGTTTGCGCAAGCTTGTTCGATCCGCAGTTAAAGATGCTTTATCAAACAAGTTGACCTTTTCCAACGGCAGAGGGCACGACCGCTTGGGCAACGTCACGAGCTTGGGAACACGCTTGCGTGGCCTGGCCTTCAAAACGGAAGGCTTGTTCTTGTAGACCTTGCGCTGGACTTTGTGGTTTGATGGAAGAAGGTTTCCGGCAAGGGCCGTCCGAATCGAGCTTTGTCGGGCGTTGTTTCGACACCCGGTTCCAAAACCCACACAGACACCCCACCCCAAACACATATACAAACCGACACTCAAGGAATTCCTGATGATGCTCACATCGATTCTCCATTTTTAGACGCTAACGGTTTAGCATGAAAGTACTTATCTCTCAAGCCAAGGTGGGTATTAGCCAGACTTGATTTGTAGTGGGATGGAGCAAGGAAGTAAAGCAAAACGTTGGAATGTTGGTCATAAGAAAGCGAAACCTCTACGAACACGTCACACTCAAAAATTGACGTTCTCCCCCTACAGATGGA
>JALTMC010000661.1 GCA_027005175.1 Myxococcales bacterium | reverse complement strand
ATCATCCACAGTTCCGATATGTCCCATATAGTTATATTCTTCAGTATAACCGGCCAGGCCATTGTGTGTATCGGTGGCTCCAATGACGCCCATTTGGTAGGGATTGGAGCCCAATCGAAGTTTTTCCTGAAGTCCCACCCCAAAGATATGACGAACAAAGTCGAGAGGAGACAAGCAACCACCCAGGCGCATCCCCAAAGAACCCGTTTCACCTTTGGCACAAGCTTTGACGGGATCAGGACGGAGTTTTTCAAACGTACAATACGTATCGTCAACACCAGCAAATCCGTTTCGGCACTCCATACTCCCTTTGTGTTGGACGATTTCGATAATCGGCTCCAATCGCGCACGCAACATAGCGGCACTTCGCTCTCCACCAAAGACAGAGTCTTTCGGATACCGTGATTGAAACATCCTGCCATTGCTCAGGTTGGAGTTATGACCGATCGTCATCACATCACAGCCTTTTTTGGGATCGAGGCATTGTTGTTTGAGTGCCAGCCACAAACCATACGGAGATGGTTGTTCATAAAAAGAGATCGGAGCATCTGGAACGGTATTGTTGCGAAAGATCACATTCCGATGAACATTCGATAGACCGGGTGTTGTCGCATATTCGTAACCAACAAAGGTAACAAACTTACAGCCCTCCGTTTGATCGTAGCTCTCTTGTGCTGCCTGTCGAATGAGGGCCCAACGTTTTTTGGCCATCTCCACACAGAGCTTTCCATCTGCGCCACAGATCTCAGGAATGCGCTTGGGAACAGGATCCTCTTTGGTGAGTTGTACGCCAAACAAGATCACACTGTTCGAATCCCGCTTGCGATACCGACTGCAAGCATTTGTTTTGTAAGCAGGGTTGCCAGGTGTGCGACAAAGATTGACTTCGCCGAGGAACTCCGCGTGCTCTGTGAGAGCGGTAAAGTCAAGAGGACGAGATAACCGCACGGTGCGCCCTTTGCCATTTGCAGCAAAGGGAGGGATATCCATCGGTTTGCCTTGGGCAAAGTCATAGATCTCCTTGGGAGTCGCCTTTGTATAATAGGACCACGCATCAAAAGAGTCTCCGCCATGCACATGCAAATCACCAAACATCGGACGCTTCAAGACGTCATAATCTTTGCACGGTTTACGCCCTTCCGAATACGTCAACCGCTCTGGTTTCCGTGTCTTTGGGGGAGTTCGTCGCTCCGGTGGCTTGTTGGGTTCTCTCTGACAACCACCTGCTAGAAAGAAGCCAACGGAAAGGGAGAGTAGGGTGAGATAGAGAAAAAGATGTTTCATTTGTCAACTTTCACGGCCTGAGCTTGCTGTCCTAAAAGGAGTAGCTCTGTGACCTCTCGAACGTGCTCAACCACAACATCATCAGAGTGTAAGCGAGCGGACCAACCCACCAGAGCAGCAAACCATGTACCTTGAACAAAATGAGCCAGTTGTAACTCTGTGGAAGAAATCAGCTTTGCATTTTCAATCAGAGGACCTGGATCTTGCTCGCGTAACGCTCCAACAATAAAAGCATCAATCCGGTTGCGAAAGGAGGCAATTTTGTCGCTCAAGGCGGGTTCTCCGGCAGCCATGGAACGCAAAACTGCACGAGCTAGCTTGGGCTTACCACAAAGCCAGGCGGTCAGTAAGTCGAACAAAGAGACAATTCGATCCGTGGGATTGTGGCCTTCTATATGCTCAGCAATCACATGACTTTCCAGTTGATTCATCTGCATTTCGAGCGCAGCCATCAACATGTCTTCTTTGCTTTGAAAACGTTTGTACACTGTACCCAACGCCACACCCGCTTGCTCTGCAACATCACGCAAACGAACAGCAGAGAATCCACCTTTTTCAGCCAGCTCAATCGCTGTTTCAAGTATTCGCCGAGAGCGTTCTTCGGTAAATAGATTTTCCCTATCAATCATCATCTACCCCTTTAAGACCAACGCGAATTTCAGAAACCATAGAAGCGGATGCGAGAGTATCACACACAACGTTAATTTCACATAGAAGTGGGCGCGAGAGTTCCACACACAACGTTAATTTCACGTTTCTCTTGAATGGAAAACGCGAATTTCAGAAACCATAGAAGTGGACGCAAGAGTATCCCAAGGCCGACTCAAACGCAATCCCTCGCAATGCTCGGAACAGTGAGTCGCAAGGTGCAAATCAAAACAATGAAACACAACGGATAACAGTAAGTCGCAAGGTGCAAATCAAAACGATGAAACACGACGTTGGAGAAGAGAGGTGATGCGTTCTCTTTGGATGAAACCAGCTTTCGATGATGAAAAAAGAGAGGAGAAAAGAGGTGATGCTTTCTCTTTGGATGAAGCCAGCTTTCGATGGAAAAAAGAGAGGAGAGAAGAGAAGGAAAAGGTGCCGAGAAGAGTTGTAGGTTCAAAGGAGTGGTTATCGACTCACTCGGCGTTGACTCTATTCCACTATCGACCGTTGTTAACGCGCTCGCGGAGTTCTTTACCAACAGTGAAAAAAGGTACGCGCTTCGCGGGAATCGCCACAGAAGAACCCGTTTTGGGGTTACGACCTTGACGGGACTCACGATGCTTGATGGTAAAGCTACCAAAGCCGCGAATCTCAATTCTATCACCACGAATTAAGGCTTGTCGCATACTGTCAAACACAGTGTTAACGATCATCTCGATATCTTTTTTGGAGATATCTCTTCTTTTGTCGCTCATTGCAGCGATCAGTTCACTTTTTGTCACGAAACCACTCCTTTTTTCGGTGGTTGAAGGTTCATGAATAAAACCGAGAGACGGCAAAGCAAAGAAGCTCTGTCATCTCTCAACCGTTTTATACATCCATACCAACATCCCGATTCTGAGCTTCAAGCGGATCGCTCTGCGTGAAAGCTCAAATAGTATCGAAAGATGTAAGAAGGAAAAATAGATTAAGAATCAGAAGACTCTGAAGCTTCGCCTTGTTCTTGGGCATCCCCTTCATCACCACCCGTTTTGAGTAATGCGGAAAGTTGAGCGCCGAGATTGGTAGAGGCTTCTTGTCCTTGTGCTTCCATCATGTAGCTGCTGGTATCATCATCGGCAGAACGGATGGAGAGACCAATCTGACGTTTGTCGGGGTCCAGGCTGATCACTTTCACAGCGACATCCTGGCCATCTTCCAAAACATCGCGGGGATTTTTGATGTGGTCATCGGAGATCTCAGACACATGAACGAGCCCTTCAATCCCTTTTTCAAGTTCCACAAAAGCACCGAAATCCGTCAGTTTTTTGACGGTTCCGGGCCAGATGCTGCCGGGGCGATAACGCTCGGGAATACGCTCTTCCCATGGATCAGAGGTGAGTTCCTTGATGCTCAGAGAGAAGCGTTGGTTATCTTCATCGATATTCGTAACCACGGCTTCCACTTCCTGTCCCAATTCAAAGATTTCGGAAGGATGCTTGACGCGGTGAGTCCAGGAGATATCAGAGATGTGAACAAGACCATCGATTCCATCTTCGATTCCAACGAAGATACCGAAGTCAGTGATGTTCCGGACATTCCCTACGATGCGGCTATACAAGGGATACTTTTCACGCAACAAAGACCAGGGATTGGCTTCGACTTGTTTCATACCGAGGCTGATGCGTCGATTGTCAACGTCGAGATCAAGCACAACAGCTTCCACAATATCGCCAACATTAACGACCTTGGAAGGATGTTTGATGCGTTTGGTCCAGCTCATTTCGGAGATATGAACCAGGCCCTCAATGCCCTCTTCGATTTCAATAAAAGCGCCGTAATCCGTCAGGCTAACCACGCGACCCGAGATACGAGTGTTGGGTGGATACTTTCCAGCAGCTTGGGTCCAGGGATCTTCGGTGATTTGCTTGAGTCCCAAGGAGACACGCTCCGTATTGGCGTCAAACTTAAGGACTTTGACCTTGATTTCATCGCCAACTTTGAAACGTTCCGAAGGATGATTGATGCGACCCCAAGACATATCAGTGATATGCAGCAGACCATCGATACCACCCAAGTCAACAAACGCACCGTAATCGGTGATGTTCTTGATCACACCATCCATCAGCTCGCCTTCTTTGAGGCGATCCAGGGTGTCCTTCTTGAGGGTAGCGCGTTCCTCTTCGAGAAGAGCACGGCGACTCAACACGATGTTGTTGCGCTTCTTGTTGAACTTGATGACCTTAAACTTGTAGGTCAAACCAATCAACTTGTCGAGGTTGCGAACAGGTCGTAGATCCACCTGCGATCCTGGAAGAAATGCTTTGACACCGATATCAACAGAGAGACCACCTTTGACACGAGCCACGATGGAACCTTCAACAACTTGGTCCTCTTCGCAAGCTTTGCTGATGTCTTCCCAGACTTTCAGTTTGTCTGCTTTCTCTTTCGAGAGACGACAGGAACCTTCCCCGTCCTCCAACATCTCAACCAAGACGTCTACAACCGCACCCGGAGCGACTTGGACTTCCCCATCAAGACTGGTAAATTCACGCACATCGATGTGGCCTTCGGACTTGAACTTAATGTCCACGATGACCTTGTCTTTTGTCACAGCAATTACTGTGCCTTGAACAATTGCGCCTTCCTTGATCTTACTCTCTTCTTCTTCACGTTCTTGAAGAAGAGATGCAAAGTCCTCCTCTTCCATCATAGGCACGGAAGAGAGGGAGTTAGAGGTGTTCTCTGTGATATCAGTCATACTGTTGTTGTTCCTTTTTACTTCCTTGGAAGTCTAGCGGTGAAATGACGAAAGAATATCGTCCACAAATTTATACCGAAAAATTCATTCGACAGCGGAAGTGCCAACCTGTCATTTTTCGGACCCAATAAAAACACGTTATATTTCAAAGAGTAAGTCCTGCACCGAGTTGAAATCCTTTGCATCCAATCCCCTTCTCACGATCGCGGGAGGGGTCAAATGGGGTCCCAATCGGGGCACAAATATACCCGCACATATTCGATTCGTCAAGGCTTTTTTCTTGAAAAGACAAGGAAAAGCAGCACTCTTCCGTCTGCGTCTTGGGGAAACTCACACAGCGCCGGAAGTCGAACTCCTGTTTTCTAGACCTTAACGATAAGCCCTTTTGGCTTAGCAAGTTAGCCCGGCTCATGGAAAAGCAAGCGGGTCCATCGTCCTCTGCTGCGTTTGTTCGGCACGCAACATAACGAGAAAGACAGAAAAACTCAAGAAGAAATCGAGATTTAGGATTTTTTCTCTCGAACCGCAGAGAGAATCGAGTTCACAACATTCTGGAAGGATCGGTTGGAAGTATCGACGCGCACGGCATCTTCGGCACAGCGCAAGGGAGCGATCTCACGTTCCGAGTCCTGCCGATCCCGTACTTTGATCTGGGCTTGTAGTTCCTCGACAGTTGTGGAGGAGTCACCTTTTTCTTGCAATTGTGCCCACCGACGTTGGGCTCGAACTTCGGCTGAGGCCTCCAAAAAGAATTTATGGTCAGCCTGAGGAAAGACAACGGTTCCAGTGTCTCTCCCTTCCAAAATCGCATCCCCCTGTTCACCCAACACACGCTGTAGCATCACAAGATGTTCGCGCACAGCCCCCAAAACACCGACAGCCGAAGCACCTGCGCTGATCGCAGGAGTGCGAATCAAAGGTTCTAGATCTCGATCGTCGAGGAACAGATGAGAGCCACCTTCAACTCGCTGAAAGGAAAAGTTCAGCGTGGGCAGTAAAGCGGCGATCCCCTCCTCATCTTTCCAGTCGATACCGTGCTCCCGAGCCGCCCATGCGACCCCACGATACATCGCACCGGTGTCGATATAATTCAGTTTTAAAGCCTCGGCAAGAGCCCGGCTTACAGAGCTTTTCCCCACACCTGCCGGGCCATCCAAAGTAATAATCATCCAAATGTACCTTATCTTGTGCGAGGAGCCACACGGGGGAGTGTTCGCTGGGGAGTGGAGCGAGGAGTCACAACACGCGGAACAACGGAGCGAAATGGAGGTTTTGTTCTCTGCACAGTAGACATAACAAGATACCCACGAAGTCGCTGAACAAAGGAATCCAAAGGCTTGGGCCTCAATAACACAGGAGAAGTATGATTGATTTGTAACTTCTTCTTCACATCATACCGAGCCAAAGACACACCGTGTAAGTTGCGCTGAAGAAGCTTCATCTTGGTCTTGGGGTTCACCACCACGCGGTACTTTCCAAAAGACATCCCCATCACCAGATGATACTTCGAGGATTTGGGCTTCTCCAGAAAAACCAAGACTTCCTCACCCAGCTTAAAAGAAGCTGAGCCTGGAACGTGCATACCCAAACCATTCGCAGTTCCACCCACCTGACGAATAACGATCTCTCGGCTCTGCTTGGAGCCCTTAATCATATCCAACACCGCAAGTGTAATGTAGGTGTAGATACGGCGCTCCGACTTAATCCATCGACTGTACTTGCGAACAACCTTTCCACGTACAATACGACCAGCTCGTAAGGTCATCTGGTGATCCGACAGTTGAAGCACGATCGATGCCTCCACCGACACACCACCCCAGCTCAAACACAACAACATCACACAACAACCTAAAAACAAGGACCTCAAAGTATATCTCATCAGAAAAAACCTCTTATGTTGTGGGCGTGGAAACCCCCTCCAGAATCGACAGGACAAAGTCCGGATTGGATGGGGGTAGTTGACCGCTATATCCTATCTCAGAAAGTTTCAACGCTAAAGACACCGTAGAATCTTCCTTCTCAGATATATCCCATCGTTATATCCTATCTCAGAAAGTTTCAACGAAGCTCGCATTTGAGTTTTAAGCTCGGCGAAATCTCCTCCGCATATTCACAAACAGCAGAAGGATGGCGAGAAAAGCAAGCTCTCCCATCGGTTGTGGACCTGTCGCACTACAACCACAACCTTCACCTTTGGGTGTGCAGTTGCCGCTCGCTTTGCACACGGTACTAACAGCGGGCCAACAGCCGCTACCGATCCCAGACAACCGCGTACAGAAGAAGCGATCCGGACAAGCTTTGGCTTGTGCGGCATCACAGATCTTGGTGCACAAACGAATATTCCCACCCTGAGCACAAGTCAGACCTGGAGCGCATTGTTCGTCCCCCAAACAGTTGATCCCCAGCTCTCCCACACATCGATTGTTGTTGCACAGTTGCCCATCAGGACAAGTCTTACCACCGCAGTTTGTAACAACAGGCTCACACCGGCTGTTGCGGCACACAAAACCTTGTCCGCACTCTACACTGATCGCACAAGTTTTGAGAACACACTTGTTTTGTTTGCAGATCTCCTTGGTTGCATCACATTTATTGTTGCAACCATTGATGCTTGCACACTGACCGTCGGAACCGCATCGCAACCCCGCTCCACAATCGGCGTCACTTTTACAACCACCGGAGCCCTTGGGCGCACAGATGCTTTGGTTACAGATACTTCCACCCGAGCAGTCTTTGTCACTCGCACAAAACTTGCCGGGCTGACAGAGACCACGATCACAACGATGCTGGGCAGGACACTCTGCTGAGGAAGTACACGACTGAAGACAAGCCCCTCCCACACACTGATGCGTTGGGCGCTTCAGACAATCTGTATCATTCCCACAAGGACCGCATTTTTGATTGACACAGGCTTGTCCTGTCGGACAGTCTGTGACATTTTTGCAAGTGCGTCCACCGGCATCCTTGTAACAAAGGCCAAGCTCTGAACCCTGCTTCAGAGCAACACAACGAGATCCTGCCGGGCAAGCTCCGACTTGCCCGACCCGGCAGAAGAAACGGCAACGTTTGTCCTTGGGATCACAACCCAGCTCATATTCACAGGGTTTGGTCTTTGTGTCACAGGAGGCCCCTTCTCTTTGACCACCGTTGGGTGGAACACAGGCCCCTTGTTTCACATCATTGGGATTGGTTGAGGCACATCGCAAACTACCGTTGCATCGGGGTTTGAGAGGGTCACACGGGTTGCGACACTTGCCTCCTGTCGAGTCATTCACACACACCATTCCAGTACAGCAAGCTCCCTTGCTTGCACAAGCCTCCCCCTCTTTGGCACAGCTTTGGCCTCTTACACATTGGCCTTTAACACAAGCAAAGCTGGGCAAACAATCGTCGGGGTTACGACAACAAGGAGGTGTTGCAGCCCCGGCACAGTTGCGACTATCAGGGACACAGTTAAAGCCGATCGTAATGGGCTTTCCATTTTTGGTTTCCTGAACAGGAACACAAGTATATCCACCAGGACAGGATTTCGTTTTGCTACAATCAAAGCCACACACCAGCTTCTGGCTAAGGTTGAGGCAAAAGTCTCCACTGCCGCCACAGTCTTCGTGACGGCCCGAGCTACAATCTTTACAAAGCTCGTGATAGCGCGGGCATATCGGAGTATGACGCCCATTAAAACAGACCGTATCATTTCCAATCAGTTTGCCTTCTTCACAAGGCTGGTCGGGGTAGAGAGCACACAATCCATCGCGATCATCTTTGTTGAGATTGCGTTTGCTGGTTTCACCAGCATTGGCGCGAGCATACATCGAAGCACCAGAGTCTGTGGAGTGAGCGAGACCCAAGACATGCCCCAGCTCATGGGTCACAGTGGCTAAGACATCAAAGTCTGCACCCTTTCCTGTTGTTCCCCATGTAAACTTCCAGTCGTTCAATACCATATCAACATCGAGAATCTCACCGGTCTGTAAGTTCACGGTAATGATCGTGTTGGCCAGCTCTTGAGCGGACCACTTCCACTCCGCACCTGAGTTCAAGAACTTAATCACATGGACTCCATCGTATTTGGGAACGGCGTTCCCCTTCGATACAGCCTTTAAGTTGAGCTGAGAGACCGAACACTGCACATCATTCCACGTCTTCATCGCTTGCTTGATCAGTTGCTCTATCGTTCCAATGGGAACATTTCGGGCCGCCCGGTTTTCCAGAATCATCTGCACCGGAAACTTGTTTCGCTTCCAGTGATAGACTCGACCGTTCAACTTCGACCGCAAATACTTATACGCTGTTGCTTCGGGAAGTTCACCACACCAGACACAGGAAAGCACCCCAACACACAAAAGCCAACGCATAACACGACTGTACAACCAATTTTGCATCCTTCGATTCCTTACGATTTTGAAGTTCTACGTTCAAGCAGCCAGTAACCCAATCTAAGCGTTCGATGACCCGATTCATCGGGCCTTTGGGGACTTCGCCTCGCTCATTTTCAAGAAGAAACAAGAAGAAACGTTTCTGACGCTGAGCGTAGCAAGGGCGGTTCTACGTAAAACGTAGAACTGTTCGTTAAGACACTGTACATCCACGATTGGTCTCGTGCAAGCGACACGCACCGATCCTTGGAAGGCTACCATAGAGTTTCAGGTTTTTAGGGGATCTTGTTGCGTGAAAAGGAGAGAAAGATGATGAAAGCCCTGTGTTTCTCGGTCGTCCGAGAGACGTTAGCCGATCGGCCCGATCGACGCGGGATGGCAACTTTCAGAGAAGAAAATCCCTGTGTTTCTCGGTCGTCCGAGATACGAAATCTTCGAGAGAGAACCTCGCGAGTTTCGACAGTTCCACATCTTCAGACGTCCTACATCTCTTAGTAGTCCGAGGTTTTGCGCTCTCGAAGTAGCCGTAGGCACAGATCTCTTTCAGTGGATGATGAAAGCCCTACTTTTTCTTAGCAGTGTCTGCTTTCTTGATGACTTTAAATTGGACACGACGATTCTTTGCGCGATTTCTCCAATTGTTGTTGGGCACGAGGGGCTTGGACATACCAAATCCTTCGGACTCAAGGCGATCTTCGGCAACGCCCTTTTTGATCAGGTATTTACGGACAGAGGCGGCGCGGCGCTTGGACAGCCGTAAGTTGCTACGCTTTCCACCGCGATTGTCGGTATGTCCTTCAATCCGAACACGGATATCTTTCCGACTTCCCAAGACCTCAGCCACCTGGTCCAATACACCGTACGACTTGTGCTTGATATGAGAACTACCCGTGCGAAAGAAGATCTTTTGAAGGATCTTGATCTCTGTCTTTGTGACCTTGACCAAGACAATCTTAGGACAACCATTCTTCGTCTTGTCGCTGTCGGCAACCCCCTTAACATCGGGGCAAGCGTCATTCTTATCAATGATGGTATCACCATCACGGTCAGGACAACCCTTGTACTTTTTAAGACCTGGTGTTTTCGGACACTCATCCACGTTGTCTTTGACACCATCTTTGTCTTTGTCTCCATAGCCTTTGCGAAGGATTACGATGCGACGATCAGACTCCCGAACTTTATCATAAGCTCTACAGAAATTCTCATGATCGGTAAGTTCAATGTCTGCTCTGGGAAACATTAGATCTCGTCGATAATACAGAGACTGATCCTTCTTCTGGCAAGAGAGTTGGTATTGAAAATACTTATCCTTAAGCGAAACAGAAGGTGGACACTCCAAAGGTTGCCACTTTTTGAATACAACCTCATTGATGTGTTTTGTTACTCCCAGCCCTTGCAGGACTGAAAAGTATTTTCTTTTGGCCAACAAGCCTGTTGATGCATCTGCAGTATGAGCCCAAAGCATCGGAAGAAAAATGATGCGTTTTTTCGTCTTGTGTGTGGGTATAGTAAAAGCAATCCTAGACTCCAGAGCACCACTTTTCTCAGCGATCGAAACACTGGTAAGCTTCTTCTTTTGGACATCAACCCCCAGACGAACCCAAGGTGCCATACGTCGAGCCAAAAGACCGAGTTGCCAGTTCGCCCAGTTCTTTTTCGCTGTCTCTGAGTTAAGCTTTTTCTGTGTAATTTTCTCGTCTAACTTAAGCCTGTAGCTACCTGTACGACGAGTAATCCACACAAAGTCGATCTGTTTTTTCTGACGGGTTAGCTCCAGCCGACTGTGCAAGACATTGCTTTCTGCGGAAGCTTGTTGGATTGTTGTAGGTTGGCTTTTGTCGCCATTGATGATCAAGGCAGAAGCACCGAGAACCAAGGATGGAAGGAAACCGAAAGCTGTGCCAGAACTAGTAGCATCAAGGTATCGCCCACCGCGATAATTGGGAAGATAGTTGACGACATGATTGAAAACACTGTAGTCAGCAGGAAAGTCGGAAGACATCTGTCCCAAATGGCGGGTTCGAACCAACACATGATACGATTTGACTCCCACAGAGTCTAGCATTGCTTTAAGCAAAGTCGCCTTTGCTTTACAGTCGCCATATCGTTGCTTTAAGGTAAAGTCAGCAGATTGAGGCTGCCACCCCCCTAAGCCAATACCAACCATGACATATCGGATCTTCTTGCGAACAAAGTCATAGATCTTTCGGATCTTGTCTTCTTTTGTCTTCGCACCTTTTGTTACTTCTTTCGCCACCTGTGAAATATAAGGTGTGCTGGCATCACGGTTTCCGACCAACGTTCTGTAAAATTTGGCGATGTCAACCCAAGTTCTTCCTTCACCTTTATGCTTCCCAAGACGATATCGCTCAAACACAACTTGAACACGAGAAGCTTGTGTTGGCCAGGGGGGGCGTAAAGACTCCATATGACGGCGATACACATGGATCGCAGGAACGTTCATGGCTCTCCAAGTATGGAGAGTTCGAGAAGGATCTTCAGGATCCGTTTGTTTGGAGTATTTTACTTTGGAGCTCTCGAAGTTAATGCCAGGAAAGATCTTACTACGAACCTTGAGTTTGCTTGGCGCAGAAATGGAATAAATCGCTTTCATCGTAGGAAGACGCAATTGCATAAAATGAGGAGCCATCATCCAACTGTTTCCAGTTCGAGAGTATCGATACTCTATCACTGAGCCAGGCACCGGGAAAGACAGCAACACAGATTTATAGCGATAATCAGAGAAATACTGATTCGAAAAGAGTGCAGAGGATGAAGAGTCTTTCACTCTCCAACTTCGGCTGATCCACTTGCCACCAGGACGAATGATTCGTGACTTAAAGTTTGTTATCTTCTCATGTGTTTCGTTGTACAGAACAACAGCTCTCCACCCTTTACGCAAACCCTTTTCACTCAGGATTTTGATTTGATTGTGCGTATTTTCGGAGTAGGAGAGACCATCGTCACTGATGCGAACATGTGTTTTTCTCATCAAGAATACGGAGCTGTCCTCGGGGTAATCCTTGGCAACAGGTCTACTCGGAGGTTGCTTCATCACAAACTCCTTGGGTGTACACCCTAAAAAACAAAGCAGTCCAAGAGCCCCCATATATCGGACTAGGGATGAAAGTTCTCGCATTATGGTTTACTCCTTTGTCCGACCAAAAGTAACCGTTTGGCCAATATGTTCAACTTGCGATAAAACGCCTTAACTTTGAGGAAGGAAGAAGCTGGTACTTCTCGACGTTCCCGTAGCATTTCGATCTTTACCTGCAAGGATTTTGGGGTTGCCTTGGTTTGGATCGAGCCCGTTAGACCTGGACTTGACATGGAGACACGTTGTGGAAGTCGAGACCACACATGGTAGCCCTTTGGAAAAGTCAATGTGGCATCCAGCGACAACAAACCCGGCTCTCCCAAATAA
>JALTMC010000660.1 GCA_027005175.1 Myxococcales bacterium | reverse complement strand
GTGCTGGCCAAGATCCCGGGAGGCCCTCCTGGCACACGAGGGATCTCGCTATTTTTGGTGCCGAGATTTCATGTCCTTCCCGATGGAAGCAAGGGTGACCACAATCATGTGGTACTCGCAGGAATCAACCATAAGATGGGCTACCGAGGTACCATCAACACTCTATTGAACTTTGGGGAAAGTGGCCCTTGTATCGGAACATTGGTGGGCGAGCCACACAAAGGCATTGTAGCCATGTTCCATATGATGAATGAAGCTCGCATTGGTGTGGGCTATGGCGCAGTGATGATGGGCTATACAGGCTATCTTCATGCCCTCGACTATGCACGAAATAGGCCACAAGGTCGCCTACCCGATCAAAAAGATCCCACACAACCTCCTGTTAAATTAATCGAACATGCAGACGTCAAACGTATGTTGTTGGCTCAAAAATCGTACGTGGAAGGAGGCTTGGCCCTCTGCTTGTATGCAGCAAAGTTGGTGGATGATGAAAAGTCACATCCCGACAAAAAGGCCCGAGAACAAGCAACCACCCTACTCCAAATCCTTACACCCATCTGCAAAGCGTGGCCGTCTGATTACTGTCTGAAGGCCAATGATCTGGGTATACAGGTGTTGGGAGGTGCTGGCTATACCAGAGATTATCCTCTGGAGCGACTGTATCGAGACAACCGACTCAACCCCATCCATGAAGGTACCAATGGAATCCAGGCCATTGACCTGCTGGGTCGCAAAGTCATGAAAAACAAGGGGGAAGCCCTACAACGATTGATGCAACGTATTCAAGAGACCATCGAGGAGAGTCAAAAACATCCGTCACTTAAAGATTTTGGACAGGCCCTTACCGATGCCTGTGAACGTGTGGGACAAACCACCATGCTTCTCGGCAGTGTCGCCATGGAAGGCAAAGTCAATCAATTTTTGGCCAATGCTTCCGTATATCTGGAGATGCTCGGTCATGTTGTGATCGCTTGGATGTGGCTATCCCAAGCCTCCCTGGCGAAAACACAACAAAAAACGGCCAACCACATTGACCGCTCCTTCTACCTGGGTAAAATACGTGCGTGTCAGTACTTCTTTCGATGGGAGTTGCCCTGTATCCACAAACACGCAGACCTTCTGAATAGCCTTGACGATACTTGCCTTGTCATGGAAGAAGAAGCTTTCTAGTCCGCTGGTTTTTCTTTGTGTCTTTTTTGAACCTCTCTTGGATTTTGGGACTTTCATGACAACCAAACCAGACCAACTCTCCCCTTCCTGTGCTCATTGTGGGTTTCAACCACCAACAGAGGCATTGTTTTGCCCCAAATGTGGGGAAGCCATCAACAAAGACGCCCCAAAAACAATCCAAGCAACAACACCAGAAGAAACAATAGCTCTGTCGAGTACGGTAGACCCCAAACCATCTGGAATACCCGATGGTGCCACACGACAGATGACCCCCTTGTCCACAGATGCCTTCCAAGACATGGTTGATGCGATCCAGGGGAGTGAGTCCTCATTATCGATCAACGACAAAAAAGTGCGAGCAGCATTGCCTACAGGAGAATTGGATATAACATTCCCAACGAAGCCAAAGGAGTCCAATGTATTCTCGCCAGAGACTTCGGAAGCAGAGGAAGTAGCTCCCCTTCCCCCTCCAGCACCTATCCCACTGGCTCCAGCGGAAGACTCCAATGCCACGGCGTTGCTTGGACCAGAGGTTCGCTCCCGTGTCGAAATGATGGTGAGAGAAGCCCAAGCCAAAAAAGCTGTCATACTAGAACAAGCAAGCGAGACCCCTGAGGCAGATCCTACCGAAGTAGCAAAAAGAGAACCAGAAGCAGGACAAAACCAAACCATGCCCGACACTTCCCAGACACTTCAGATGGGACCAGAGATTGTGGCCCAGATCAAAGCAGCAGTCGAAGATAAACAACGTCAGGCACCGAGAGCACCGACCAAAACAGCGTCACACAGTGCCGCTCAGCTCTCTGAGTTCTCCTTTAGCTCCATCGCAAAGGTGGTAAAAAAACTACAGGATGGAAAGACCGACACAAAGACGGAGGAGGCAGAAAGCCAGGACATAAGTACGAAAGAGTTGCGTAAAAAAGAGGAAGATGCAGCCATCGAAAAGGAAGAGAGAGCATCATCTCCAAAGCCCCGAAGAGAGACAGACGCTCTGTCAGCTTATATCGAGCCTCCCAAGGGATGCTCCCCCAATACAGAGAGCCAGGATGGACTGCCGTTTTTTACGTCTGACCAAGCAAGCTTCTCCCCCGCTTCTTCAGCGGACTCTACCGAGATCGCAGTCAAGCAGATATCGAATGAGACCAAGGCATACTCTGTACCAGATGGTTTACTGTTGCCATCTCATTCTGAGAGTTCACAAACATCACCCAGTCCGAGAGAGCGGCCTTCAAAAGAGCAGCCTTCACCGCAACCGAAGCCATTTGTTGAAGCAAACCAACCCACTCCTCTGCCCTTTTTTGAAGCGGGCCAACACTCTCCCCAAGAGACCAGCTCAGTGGATGCCAGCAGCACCATGGTGATGGACCGAGAGAATATCCAGCAATGGATTCAGGAAATGGGGATCTCACTGGACTCCGAAACAGAGGCCCAAATTGACGATGCCACAGAAACTCTGGCTCAGGCAGAAAAAGCCGTCGATCAGGGCGACATCAAAATAGCCATAGACCTCTACTTGTCTTTGGTACGGGCATTTCCACAAGAGTCTCAGTACCAAGAGCGCCTCACTTCCCTGTGGGAAGAAGTAAGACACAACAGCACAGAAGAATCTTTACCAATACAACCCAACAACAACCGATGGATGACTATTCTACTTGGCTGCGCCTTTCTACTGGTTGTCTTAGGCTGGATTTGGCCCGGCTGGTTCCGCACAAGCCCCTCCGAAAACAAGACGACCGCAGCACAGCGTACCAAGCAGACCGTTGCCTCAATACCTCGCAAAGTAACAGCACCAAAGCCTGCAACCATGCAGATCAATTCCACACCTTCAGGCGCAACCATTTGGCTCAATGGCAAACAAACCAAAAAGACAACACCTGCCAAGCTACATCGCCCAGGAGGCAGATATGTCCTGATACTTCGTCTCAAAGAGTACCGAGACCTGAAGATCAACATTACACTTCAAGCAGGTCAATTGTTTTGCGGTAATTGGCGTCGATGGCCGCTAGGGCTTTGTCACTGAAATGGTGGATATGGGGGGATAAGTTTTGGGTTCGGAAAGTAGGGCGTTTTTGATCTTGTTGAGTCTTTCTGAAGATGGGTCCCCGCTTTCGCGGGGATGACAGGGGTTTTAGTGCTTTTTGCCATCCTTCGAGACGCCGCTTCGCGGCTCCTCAGGAT
>JALTMC010000659.1 GCA_027005175.1 Myxococcales bacterium | reverse complement strand
GGTGGCTGGAGGGTTGATAGGGAAGGTATAGGCCGCATCCTCCATCATCTTGTGGGTGACTTCTTCTTCTGCTCTGTCCCGCAATCCATCGATCCACGAATATCCAACACCGTCGGAAAATTGTTCCTTTTGCCGCCATACGACATCGTGAGGCAACATGTCTGAGAAGGCTTCTCGCAAGATCTGTTTTTCCATACGACCATCGATAATCATCTTTTGCATGGGATTAAATTCCATAGCTGTCTTGAGGAACTCCAGGTCTAGGAATGGTACACGGGCTTCAATGCCCCAAGCTGCTGTCGCCTTGTTGGCTCGAAGACAGTCATAGCTGTGCAGTGACTGCAGCTTCCGGATATTCTCTTGGTGGAACTCTCGTGCATTGGGTGCTTTGTGGAAGTACAAGTAACCACCAAAGATCTCGTCGGCACCTTCGCCAGAGAGTAACATCTTAATGCCCATTGCTTTTATCCTTCGGGATAAAAGATACATGGGAGTTGATGCTCGAATTGTTGTGACATCAAAGGTTTCCAAGTGGTAAATCACGTCAGCGATAGCATCCAGACCTTCTTGGACAGTAAATTCAAAGTTATGGTGAATTGTCCCAATGAAGTTGGCGACATGTTGTGCTGCTGCAAGATCGGGAGAGCCTTCCAGACCGATCGAGAAGGAGTGCAACTGGGGCCACCATGCTGTGGTCTGTCCATCTGTTTCTATACGCTTTTGTGAATACTTCATCGCAATAGCCGAGATAATGGAAGAGTCCAAACCACCGGAGAGAAGGACGCCATAAGGTACGTCACTCATCATTTGGCGACGAACTGCATCTTCGAGGGCACTTCGCAGCTCTTGGTGCGAGATAGGTTTGGCTGGCATCGCTTCCATGTCATACCAATTCGGCTGATAAAATCGTTTTGTTTCTTGTTCGGGACTCCAGTAGTAATGACCGGGAAGGAACTCTTCGATCCGATGGCAAACATCGATCAGGGCCTTCATCTCAGAAGCAACATAATGATTGCCCTCGGGGTCCCAACCCCGATACAGTGGAATCACACCCATGGGATCTCGGGCTATTAAAAAATGGCCATTCACTCGGTCGTATAAGGTGAATGCATAGATCCCATTGAGTCGATTGAGACCTTCTACTCCACATTGTTGGTAAAGTGGAATGATGACTTCACAATCCGAGCTTGTCTGGAAATCGTAGATCTGGGAGAACTTTTCTCGCAAGTCTTGATGATTGTATATCTCCCCATTCACCGCAAGAATGATCTCTTCTTTGGCATCGCGTAGGGGTTGTGCTCCATGCAGTATATCCACAATCGCCAGACGTTCATGTGCCAAGATAGCACGATCGTCGGCATAAATACCGCTCCAGTCCGGTCCACGATGTCGAATGAGCTTGGCTAGCTCCAACGCACGCTTACGCAACTTTGCTGGCTGACTCTGCAAATGAAAAATAGAAACAATTCCACACATAACTTCCTCAATCCAACACAAAGGTTCATCTCTTCTCCTTATTCCCTAAGAAATTTGCATAGGAAAGTTTGCAAAGTCAAGGTAGACCACACTTTGTTGTGTTCATCCTCAGAATTCTGAATCTTTTTCAAAGATCTACGATGTCACTCCTCTCTTTCCTTCTTTCAAACGATCTTCTTTCTTTATGAACTGTTGAATATTGCTAGAACTTTTTTTCTGTTGGGCGAACTGAGAATGAAACTTGCTTCCAGGCATCCGACTCACCTGCTCGGTGTGCGTTTTGTTTGTCATGGGGTGATGTCGTCAAGGCATTTTACGAGAGGAGCTTGGAAGTATGATTCGTTGGCCTGCAGTATTTTTGGTATTTTTTGGTTTCATTTTGCTTGGTTCTTTGGTGGGTTGTGGAGCACCTTCGTATCAATGTGGTGTAAGCAGCGCGACCGATGCTGGGCTCGCAGGTGCGTCGCAGAGAGACCCTGCGGATTGTAGCTCCTGTCAATGCGTAAATGGACGAGCGCAGTGCGTATATAAATCCTGTAAGTCTTGCATATATCAAGGAAAAACCTACAAAAGTGGTGAAACGTTTTCATCCAACTGCAATACCTGTACATGCAACAATGGCTCTGTTGGTTGTACGGAGAGAGCTTGTTCTTCCAAGGTATGTGGTGGTCGCACTGGAAAAACTTGTGGAGTGGGAGAGTTTTGTTTCTACAAGGAGGGGCATTGCGGAGCGTCTGATCGTACAGGTCTTTGTCAAAAGCGACCCGAAGGTTGTGCTGGAGTGTATGACCCTGTTTGTGGTTGCAATGGAAAGTCTTTTGGAAGCGCATGTTTGGCATCTGCTGCAGGAGTTTCTGTGAAGAGCAAAGGGGTTTGTAAGAAGTGGGGTTCTTGCTCCCACCAAGGAAAAACCTACAAAACAGGTGAATCCTTCTTCGATGGTTGTAACACTTGTTCTTGCCGAGATGGGAGTGTCTCCTGTACAAAAAAATCGTGCCCTCCGAAAGTTTGTATATATCGCGGTCGAAGCTATCGAGTCGGTGCGAAGATTCCTGTGGGGGATGGGTGTAATACTTGTATATGTGGTACCAACGGTGTTGTGGGGAAGTGCTCTACGGCTGTGTGTGGTTGTTGGTACAAAGGCAAGCGTTACAAAGAAGGGGAGAGTTTTCCCAGAAAAGATCGTTGTCAAAACACATGCAAGTGCAGCCACGGTAAGGTGTCGTGCTCTGATAAACCCTGTCCAGGCGGCTGTGGAAAAACTACATATACATGCCCCTCTGGACAATACTGCAAGCAAGACTTTCATTGCGGTGTCTCCAATACACCCAACAATACATCTGAAATACTAGGTCTTTGTACGGGGAAACCGTCGAACTGCACCAAAGTGTATGATCCAGTATGTGGTTGCAATGGTGTTTCTTATGTAAACTCTTGTTTGGCAGCGGCAGCGGGCGCTTCCGTTAAGCACAAAGGCCGGTGTTTAACGACTTGTATGTACAATGGCAAGCGTTACAAAAACAACGAAAGCTTTCCTGCCAAAGATGGCTGTAACAAGTGCTTTTGTCAGCTAGGTCAAGTTGTTTGTACGCAAAGAAGTTGCAAACCCCCACCTTCTGCTCAGCCTTGTGGTAGTCGTGGTATGAAGTCTTGCCCCGTTGGTTTTTATTGCAACCAACCGAAGTACTGTGGAACGTCTGACATCCCTGGAGTTTGCGACAAAAAAACGACAAACTGTACGGAGCAGTATTCTCCAGTATGTGGCTGCAACAACAAAACCTATGGAAACGCCTGTAGTGCCGCTTCTTACGGTGTTTCCGTCAAATACATAGGCAAGTGTAAATAAGAGGGGGCGGTTTCAGTCTCTTCCTTGTCTCTG
>JALTMC010000658.1 GCA_027005175.1 Myxococcales bacterium | reverse complement strand
TGAGAACAGTTGCTGTCGTTACGCCCGAAGGCGTGAAAGCGGTTGACATACTTACTCCCCTTTCGAAAGAAGCCCAAGAACAAGATAATCGCCCTGGCTCTAACGTCTTTCTTTTGGTAATGAGGGGGGATACGAAAACGTCGTTTGAGTTCTCCACTTTGCATAAGAACAGAGCCATTTGCATCAACATGAACCCAAATACCGGAAGAAGAAGCAAACTGGCCCACAGCAAACCCACGACTTTTCAACATCGCGAGCAAAGACCGATGTACAGAGCTTTGCAGAAAGCTGGAATCGCCGACGATACGAACGCGTTCTTCTGCTTTGGCATGCGAGGACCAGGCAGGAAGCAACACTCCCCACAGGATGATCAGAATGAGACATAATGGTCGTTGCTGTTGCAAGATCAAACTATCCTATTGCTGGCGTTGTTCGCACACAGTTTCGACCATCGGACTTGGCCTCATACAAGGCTCGATCAGCATCCTGAAACATGTTGTGAAAGGAGGTGTGTTCCTCTGTTTGTATGCAAGCACCGATCGACAATGAAACCTGTTGCTCCCCACTGAAACCCAAAGGAATCATTGAAACTTGGGCACGCAATTGCTCCGCCTGTTCTAAAGCCTGGGAAAGATCGATACCGGGCAGCAAAGCAACAGTCTCATCTCCTCCAAATCGAGCCAGCAAGGAATCTTCGTCAAAGATCTCACGCATCAGGCGTCCAACTTGTCGAAGGATCTCATCCCCAACGAGATGGCCTCGTTTGTCATTAAACTCTTTAAAGTGGTCGATATCCATCACCAGAAGAGAGATGGGACGTTGTGCAGAGATGGCCTTTTGAAAGCATGTGGAAGCTTGAAGATCAAAGGCATGCCGGTTGAGTAGACCTGTCAGGGAGTCAGTCTCTGCAAGAGAGCGTATCCGCTGATGCAAGCGAGCCCGTTCGATCCCAATGGCTGCAAGATTCGCCACAGTCGCCAGGATATTGATCTCCTGCATACTGACACGTCTACGATTAAATGCATTGTCGACAACGAGCAATCCAACCGTCTGATGCTCCACCTGTAGAGAGACCATCGCGACATTGAACAGTACGATATCTGTATCAAACAAAGGGATCGGAGTGTCATTGCACAACGCAGATTGCTCTCGCAATGTCCGACGCATTAGATGTTCACACTTGGACTTCCCCGAGAGAGGAATCCCCATCACCATCTCCTCCGCCATACGAGTCAGGCCAAACGCTTCAGGATCTTTGTGAAAAGAGGCATAGCGAGCCATCAACAAAGGAAGATCAAACCGTCGGGACTCCATATCTTCCCAGATGCGATGTGCATCTTCTTGCGAGGGTGGACCAATCGCCAGCTTACCACGCAGCTTGCGGCCATCTTCACTCACCAAAAAAAGAAACGCTCGATTAAAGTTGAGACCATCCCCGGCAGTGCTTCCAGAAAGCAGAATATACAGAAGCTGCTCCAAGTCGAGCGTCGCCAACATAGCCTTTGTGACAGTTAACCAAAAATCCGAATTTCTCATATCTCACTCACCACCCAAAGCTTCCGACGTCATGAGCAATCTCTTTTGTCTTAAGTATCGAGCCAAGAATAGCCTCCCCCACTATTGTCAAACAGAAGCGAGTTAAGCATAATACATCGTGGTCCAAAATGTTAGTGACGCAACCACACTGTGTCCAGCAAACCAGTACATGTGGAGGAACATCGTGTTAAAGAGGTCTGCATTCTTTACCCTATTTTTATGGGTATCATGTGCTGCTCCCCAAATCGACATACAGGCCAACATCGACAAAGCCAACCACTGCAAAGCGGTGACAGATTGCAAAGACCTGGGGAGTCACTGCCCCTTTGGTTGCAACGTCCTGGTGAATAAGTCTCAAGCCAGCACTGTCCAAGAAATGCTCACAACATACAAAAAAACCACCACACAAAAATGTGCCTATGATTGTCTCGCCCTCAAAGAGATCAAATGCATTGCAAGCAAATGCACCGCCATCTATCGATAAAAAAGACCAAGCTCCCGCAACACCAAGCTCCCGAATGCCAGAGAGGATGTCAAGTAAGCAGAGAGCGTTCGTATTCTTGGATCAGTTGTTGGAGTTCTTCCAGGTGTTGAGAAGACAGAGGTGAGGAACTATCGTGTCTGTCGCTGGGGAGGAATCGAAGTTCGTTGTACAGTTGTAGCCATCTTTCGAATGAGGAAGCGGATGGTAAGGTTGTGGAGATCTCATGAGATTGTTGTAAACGCTCAAAGAACTCTTCTAAGGTTTCACCGGCAGTAATGGAGAGGCCGTGTTGAGCCCAGTGATGAAGCATTTCCTCTACGAGATCACTGGTTTGTTTTTGAAGGGGTAGCAAGAGAACTTCGGGCTTAGGAGGATGCGGTAAAAAAGAAAGCTCCAGCCCAAGAAGCCATCGCCACAAGGAGTGTCGGAGCCGCCAGACTTCCAACAAAGCCCAAAGACAAAGCAAGACGATGAGGGTTTGCCATCGCCACAAAGCCCCGATGATTTCGGAGAATTGTTGGGTCAGCCACTCTCGATAATTCACACGTCGAAGCCAGGAGGCAAACTGTTGCCAGCTAAGCGTAAACCAGGTACTCCACTTTTCAAAGAGCCCTCGTAGACCTCCCACAACGGAACGTGAGATGCTGTTGGGCGACGTTGGGTCAAACGCGACCCACCTCTGATGGGCAGCATCATAAACCTCTGTCCAGGCATGGGCATCACGTTGGCGCACAAGCCATCGACCACTCATGGCATGATACTCTTTCACAACAAATCCGGCAGCCATCCGAGCACGAATCCCGAGGGAGCGCAACATAAGCACCATACCAGAGGCAAAATACTCACAAAATGCCGGTCGTTTGTTCAAAACAAAGTCAACGGTAGGATCACCTTTTGGGGCCAGTCGGACCTGCAACGAGTATTTGTAGTTTTGTCGAAAATAGCTCTGCAAGACCTGGGCTGCAAGCAGAGGTTGCTTATCATAGTGACCGACAACCTTTCGCGCCAAAGGCCGCAACTTTTGGTAGATGGCCTCTGTCGCTTGTCTGTCGAGTTTCCCTGTTGTGGAGGGTGCCTTGGATGGTTTGGCTGGGATGGACAGCTCGGGGGAGACCTGACCAATCCCCAACGTAAGAGGAGCATGGAGACGACGATAAAAATCGTACTCCACAATATGATGAGGAGGTTCACATAAGACAGTATGTCCCACTCGGAGGAAGCAACGTGCTTCTTTGTCAGTGACAAGCCGACGTGTTCCATACGACAGCAGCATTGAGTTGCCCACTTGTTGAAAGGTGTGAACCTCGTATTTTAACAAAGACTTCGGGCTTTGTTT
>JALTMC010000657.1 GCA_027005175.1 Myxococcales bacterium | reverse complement strand
ATCCAATACAACGACCCCAACCAAAACAGATAAAAAATCCGGGTATAGGATAAACCTTCACGATAGACACCCACGTGGTTCGAACCGCCGAACATCGCCGTGTAACTGGTTGAAATCATTGCTCCCCTATTTCAAATTTTGCCAAATCTGGTCAGATTTCACAAGCAGACTACTGGCTAACCCGTTGAAATATTTAGCCCACAGGGCGGTTCGAACCGCGTGGGAGACATGACACATGGGAGAAATCCCCATGTTACAAAGCTGAAGAAGGTATAGTCTGGGTATAAGCCCACAAAGCCGGGCTAGGCAGTGTTATGCTCGGGTACTGATACTTCACTAGCTTTGTTGAAGTATCAGTGGATGTAGTGATACAGCCCGCTTCGGGCTTATACCCAGACTATATCTCCTGTGCTTTCCAGCCCCGTACTTTCAGTGCGGGGTGTCATACGTTGAGATACATTGTCCTGGCCAGGTAGTTCGGCGGTTGGCTTGCTTCTATGATTCTGCTACAGTCATACAACAAAGGGACTGAGTCCCATTCACGTATAGATTGAAAGTATTGGTTTTTTTTTAGGAGAATTGTATGTCACTCCGTTCACGATTCAAACTGATCTTCACAGTATTAGCCATATGGAGCATCACACTATTAGGGTGCTCTCCCGCTTCCACACCCAATGAATCCTCCACAGAAAAGACAGTCACTGCTGATGGTGGAACGGGTGTTGTCACAGACGGTGGAACAGGTACAGAAAGCCAGCCTACAGAGAGCCAACCTACAGAACCCAAGCCACCGCAAGTAACGGTCCGTGCATCAGGCCCGGAGAAGGCAATTGACCCAGGAAAAAGAGGCCCTTATACAGTGGGTGTCACCACACTTCGGCTTACGGATCCCAGTCGCAAAGGTGCTGATGGAAAGCCCCGTCCCATGGTGATTGAGGTCTGGTACCCTGCCGTCGACAAAGCCCAAAGTACCCCTACCGATGCCTACGATATGAGCAAAGATGCTCCTGATGCAGTCAAAGCCAAGATGAAATCTCTTAAGATCCAACTGCCTCCGATGAAACAGAACGCTCATCGTGACGCAGAACCGTTGCGAACAGAAGGCCCCTACCCTTTAATTCTCTTCTCTCATGGTAGCGGTGGCATTCGCTTTCAATCCACCTTCCAGACCACACACCTGGCCAGCCATGGATATGTTGTGGTGTCTGCTGATCATTATGGCAATACACTCTACGATCTGTTCCTTGATCCCGATGCTCAGAATCTCAAGAATATACTTAAGATTGCAGTGGAGCGGCCCAAGGATGTTAAGTTTATGTTGGACTTGATGAAGAAGCGAAACAAAGATCAGAAGGACCGCTTTTTTAAGATGGTCAAATTTGAACATATCGGAGCCACGGGACATTCCTTTGGAGGTATGACCTCTATCCTTGTGACCAAGGATATCAAAGAAGTCAATGTCATCATTCCACAGGCCCCCCATACCTCTTTGATCGAGGCTTTGGGTGTAGAACCATACAACCTCAGAGAGGTGACCATTATGGTAATGGGAGCCAAAGACGACCGAACCCTAAGCTACAAGGGAGAAGCAAAAGGATTTTACGATAGAGCTATCACCAAGAATTACCAGGGTGCGGATCGTTATCTGGTGACACTGGAAAGAGGAGGACACTTTTCCTACAGCAACATCTGCGATTTGGATCTCAAAAAATACGCAAAGCGTTTGGGCTTTGGCAATGTTGAAAGAACCCTCAATGATGGCTGCGCCACTCACAACACCCCTATCAAAGAAGCCCACCGCATCATCAATCACTACGCCACCGCCCTCTTCAATGTCACTCTACGTCAAAGTAAGGTCTCCCAAAAATACCTCAAGGCGATGGACGGCAACAAAGAAGTCTCCTACGAACACACACCAGCACAATCCAAATAAGACCCACCCCATCCGACTTGATTCAGCCTACGACTTCACCCTTACGGGGCGACCTCCGCAGCCTCACAGCATGACTTGCAACTAGCCGCAAGCGAGCATTTTGTCATCGATAGGTTGGACAATGTCTGGCTGTTTGGGTAGATCGACAGGTCCATTTTGGTCATAGAGGTGGAGCTGCATCCGCCAGTCGATGCCGACCATATCACCGGGATTCAACTTGATCCAGATGTTTTCCCCTTGCAAGGGTTCACTGGAGAAGATCAGATGGTTGATAAACCCAGAGCGTGTTGGGCTTTCACATTCAGGAGTGAGACTGGGACACGAGTCTCGCTCAGAGCAGCGCTTTTTGTACGTACTGTAAAACAAGTCCTTGCCACCGTGATGGGCCAACATGGTGTTGCCGTTGGTCAACACAAAACTCAAATAAGTTTCCGTCGGTGGACCATCATTGTCATCGTGAAACCCGTCTGTCAGTTTGCATACTTCATTCACAGCATCCCTGGTTGCTTCAGCCACCACATCGATACTCGTACCAGGGCGATGAAGCTCAATGCGTCGTTCAATGTGGCTGAGAATCAGAAAAAAGAGCACTTCACTGTCTGTAGATCCCAGAATAAAGCGTTTGAGCTTTGGCGCGATAAAGCTCATCAAAGTCTCTCGGATTTCAGAAAACCCCTTGATATTTCCGTTATGAGCAAAGACCCAGGAGCCAAACTGAAAGGGATGTGTGTTGGTGATACACAGATCGCCTTGGGTTGCATTGCGTAGATGTGCCAACACAGTCTCTGAGGAGACAATACCAGACACCCGTTGAAAGAGATTGTCACGAATGGCTGTGGAGGCTGATTTGATGATGTGAGGGGAGCCGGCAACATAATACACAACCCCCCATCCATCCGGGTGTTTCTCACTTTGCAGCATTAATGCATTGTCTGCACTGACGAGGCTGCGATGAACCTGACTGGGAATCACAGAGCGAAATCCAAATAAGCGACACATCCATCCATCTCCATCCAGCATCGGCAACTGCCGCTACAATTACAAGTTACAAAAAAAATCACCAGCCTCACCGCAACAAAGAAACGGACGGCTGACAGCAATCGCCACAATCGCCGCAATCACAAGTTACAGGGCACGAGCCACACAGGTCTAACCACTGACACCGGGTCAACGATACAAGAAAAGGCCCTGCCACGTTTCGATTGTTACTTTTTCAAGAGCCCTTCTATCCGCTGTAAACTTTGAATGAGAAAGGCTCTGAGCGACGTCCTATGATAAGCCACAAAATCTACTTCAACAAGTGGGTGCGGTTTCGCTGAGTCGGTTTCTTGATCCTGGCTTGTGATCACAAGTTGAGTCTGTGGTTTAAGGGAAAAATGCCTAGTCCCACTTTGCAGCACTCTAAAGAAGATAGCATCCTAATCAGTC
>JALTMC010000656.1 GCA_027005175.1 Myxococcales bacterium | reverse complement strand
CACCCTCTGGAACCACGGACCTTTTATAGCTGCAACCACGCCGAACAACTGGCCTTTTCAATGGACAATCCTTGTCCTTTCGATCATGGGTTTGGGTGTATTTGCTTTTCTCGCCTATCGATGGATCGATTTTCTGCAGCTTGGTTATATCCCCGAGCAACCCATGCCAACCGATCTAGAGCATCTCACACCTGAAGTGTACGAGAAGAAGCGTGAACGCAAGCGCAGTCGTACCATGAAGAGAATCTTCAAGTCTTCGGGAAGCTGGATCACACAAGCACTCTACATCGTTCCGGGGATGGCCTTTGCAGTACACGGGCTTCGACAATGGGGGCTTGGCGATGGCACCATCTATACCGTCTTAATGGTCGCGACCTTCTTCTTCAACATGTTGCTGTCCAAGATGTTTTCCTTGTGGAACCCATCACGCCCTTCGATTCATCACAACCAGCATCCTCACAAGCTCTGGACTGTAAGCAATATGAGCTGGCAGGCGTGGGGGGTCGCAAGTTGGGCCATTCCAACCTACTTCTTTTACGCTGCCTACGGTGTCAATGGTTGGATGGGTAGTGTTGTCTTTATTACACTCAGCCAGCTCTTCCAGTTGATTGTTTTCATCTATGGCATCAAAAAGAAAGCCATCCCATACCTCAAGTATGAGGGACTGAGCGCAAACTTTAAAAAGAACCTCCAAGCCTACTTAAAAACGCAGGGAATTCGCGATGATGAAGTTGGCATCATTCAGAACATGGGTATGGGACCCAACGCCTTTGCCACCAGCATCACCAGCTATTACCGACAGATCATTGTCACAGAAGAGATGATCAAAGGCTTCACCGACCCAAGCAACCCCAAGTTTCAATTGAAACTCAGCGAAGATAGCCTCGAAGCTGTCATTGCCCACGAAGTGGGCCATATTCGATACCATCATATCGAAAAGGCCGTATTCATCGGTATTTTCATTTCCTCCCTCGTGACCGTTGGAGTCTATACCATCTTTGGCAAGATCAACCCCTCCTCCTTCTACTTCCCCACCGATATGAGTCAGCAACTGTTGTTGTATTGGGGTCAATCTCTCTTCAATATTATGCTTGTCTACCCCCTGACCTACCTGATGATTGGCTTCACCCGCAGCAATGAATACCAAGCAGACACACACCTGCTTGAAACCAACGGCTGCAAAAAAGGCTGGGAGTTTTTCCACCAGATCCGCCACATCGCTCCCGTACCCAACCACCCCACATGGGATCGCTGCAACGCCACACACCCCGCCCCACACATCCGTGAAAAACGTATGCGCGACCACGAAAAAGAACACTGCCCAGAATCGTTGTAACAAAGGCGACCCACATCACCCATCAATAGCGACCAAAGCACTTGGACATGGATTGAAATCGTGACGAACCTCTTGCGTTTGAACTCTGGATGTGATAGATCGATTTCCGCTTTGCGAAACTCATCTTGATGAGTTGATGTATAAGCGCGGGCGATTAACTCAGGGGTAGAGTGCCACCTTCACACGGTGGAAGTCACTGGTTCAAATCCAGTATCGCCCATTGCATCATTAGCTTTTCTACCGACAGAGCCTCTTGACATAAAGACCGCTCTGTTTTTTTATGCCCATCTTGTATCGTTGAAATCATATGTTGAGCGACTCGCGACTTGTGACTCGCGACTGCGAAAAAGAGGAACTGGCGTGATAGAGAACCTCCCAATCGAATCGACCTCTCGTGTTCGTGTGGCACCTTTTTTGTATATTTGCATTGTCATCACAAGCATGTTTGTGCTCACCTGGGGCTGTGTAGACCAGCGCCAGGACCCAAGAAAAGCCAAGCATCGCAATTTAAGCAAACGTGAATGGAGGCAGGTGCGAAAGAACTTCCTAACCAGCCAGCCCCGACCACAGTATCCTTTGAATGTCACGCTCTCCATTCAACAAGGTGGCTCGAAGGTTCCTGCTGTTTACGTCTATGGTGTGGATGTTAATCCGACTCCCATCGAACGCGGTAAAAATGTAACCATCACTTACTACTTTAAGCCGCTGCGTAAATTCAGACACAACTGGGGTGTCTTCTTGCACACAGAGGCAGGTCGTCGGCATCGCTTCTATCTCAACAAAGATCACCATCCCATCAATGGGCTATACCCGACCTCTCGATGGATCCCACATCGTATCTTTAAGAGTTCGTTTTCATTCACCTTGCCCCGTGATTTCCCAGGCAAAAAGGTGTACTTCTACTCTGGGTTTTGGCGAGGTAACAGCCGTATGTCTGTACCTTCATCTGCCCCAACAGACGGTAAGAATCGCCTCCTTTTAGCCACCGTTCCTGTCCGTGGCAAAGGCCTCCAGAAACCGATCTATATCGCCTATCAAATCGACAAGGCCCCCACCATCGACGGAAAGCTCAATGAGGCGATGTGGAAGAAACTCCCCAGCACCGGTCGCTGGGGGACCTATAACAATCGCCGCGCTCGGTTTAAGACATGGGCTCGAATGGCCTGGGATACCAAGTACCTTTACCTTGGAGTGTACTGCGAAGATGATGACATCTGGAGCACCTACACCAAACGTGATGACCCTATCTTCCATCAAGAGGTGGTTGAATTTTTTATCGACGCCAACCGCAACCACAAAGATTACTTGGAGCTTCAAGTCTCCCCTGCTGGTGTGATCTTTGATTCTTTCTTCCCTCGCTACCGTTGGCCCAAACCCATGGGGCAGCTCAACTTTGATAGTGGGATGTTGGTGAAGGTCTATCGCAAAGGAACACTCAATAACCCAAAAGACAAAGACAGTTACTTCACTGTAGAGATGCGTTTGCCCCTCGCCAAGCTCGGACCTGCTCCCAACATCCCACCCAAAAATGGCGATGAATGGCTGATCAACTTCTTCCGGTTTGAACGTTCACGACGTAGCCGAGGTGAAGCCCAAGCCTGGAGCCCAGTAACCTTATCGAACAAAGGGGGAGACTTTCATCAGATACAACGCTTCGGAACCCTCCGCTTCTCCACACGTATTCTGCGATTCAACACCCCCCAAACAACAGCTCGCATCGCACCAAAGCCCGCTCAACTTGTTGTCGCACCAAGACTTCGCACCAAACCAACAGCTCGCCCCATCATTCAGCCCACCAAACCAACAGCTCGCCCCATCATTCAGCCCACCAAACCAACAGCTCGCCCCATCATTCGACGTGTCAAGCCAGCGACCCGTCCTATCGTTCAGCCCGCCAAGCCAGCAACTCGTCCTATCGTTCAGCCCGCCAAGCCAGCGACCCGTCCCATCGTTCAGCCCACCAAGCCAGCGACCCGTCCCATCGTTCGACGTATCAAGCCGAGGCTTGGGACCCAAGAATACCGCC